>DAISYT010000040.1:0-11367 GCA_036825175.1 Candidatus Cloacimonadota bacterium | reverse complement strand
TGTTTTGGAAGGCATAAGTTCTCCTACTAATATATATTCCGGATGTTTTTCGATGAATTCCAAGAGAATTTCCAAAGAGATTTTTTCTCTATAAATCTCGCAATAACGCTTGTTTTCGCAATTCGCTGCGCAAACCACGATATCGGTGTATTGTTTGCTTTTAGGGCAAACGATCAGATTCTTGTTCTCTCTCGGACGATTTCTCAAATTCAGCCTTAAATTATCTTATATTTTTCTAACACACTTTTCAGTTTATTCAGATTTCCTTCCTGCATCGTGCAGATCGGTAAACGGAATTCCCGCTCGATCTTGCCCATCAGATGCAGAGCTTCTTTTACCGGGATCGGATTAGTTTCGTAGAACATGGCTCCGTTCAGTTCCAAAAGCTGTAAATGCAGTTCCTGAGCCTTTCTGGTATTTCCTTTTTCCATTTGGGAAGTCATCTGCTTCACTAAATGAGGAACAATATTGGCAGTTACGGAAATCACGCCGCTGCCACCGCAACAAAGAATGGGAAAATTGAGGGCATCCTCGCCGGATAGCACCGCAAAATTTTCCGGCGCATCTTTGACGATTTGGGAAAGCTGCACCAGATTTCCGCTCGCTTCTTTGATACCGACGATATTGGGAAATTCATGAGCCAGTTTTAAAGTGGTTTCGGCTGTGATATTGACGCCGGTTCTACCGGGAACATTATAAATCATGATGGGAATATCCGTATTTTGAGCCACTGCTTTGAAATGCAGATACAATCCCTGCTGGGTAGGTTTGTTATAATAAGGAGTGATTACCAGAGCCGTATCGGCACCCCATTCCCGGGCACGCGAAGTAGCGGCGATCGTATGAGAAAGATTATTGGTGCCTGTTCCCACCATAACCGGAATTTTACCGGCAATTTTTTTGAGGGCGAAATTCACCATTCTTTCTTTTTCATCTCCAGCCAGAGCAGGCGATTCGCCGGTGGTACCGCATAAAAGAATGCCATCCGTACCATTTTGCAGATGAAAATCGATCAATCCTTCCAGGGCATTGTAATCTATCTCGTTATTTTTGAAGGGAGTAACCAAGGCAACGTATGAACCTTTTATCATCATTCCTCCTTTTTTGCGAACTGAGTTTTACCTGCTTTTTTACAAAACCCAAACAGGCTAAACCGCTGATTACAAAATATGTTTGGAGCTTTTTGCCGTCAACCAACAAATTGATTTTATGCGAGTTTTTGAATTAGTTGAACTTAGGATCGATAATATCAAAAGAAAAATCAAATCGATCGATTGGAAATATGAAAATCTTCCATTCGGAGTGATGCAAGACTTCTGACAGCAGACATTTTATAAACAGGAGATTGTACAGCATTTCACGACGAACATCGTCGAGGTACTTTCTCGTAATGTACAGAAAGCGCTTTATTCGTTAAAATTCCGTTCCAGCCAATCCAGTGCGTATTGGATATCGGTCGGGAGCGGTGCTTCAAATAGCAGTTCCTGCCCGGTAACCGGATGCGCGAATTGCAGCTTCCAGGCATGTAACGCCTGACGTTGCAGATGATTCGCCAACAGGAATTTCACCTTCTTATGATATTGCATGGGCAACATGCTGAGCGTTTGCTTCAAACCGGAATAAGTCGTATCGCCTAAAATCGGACAATTCAAATGTGAAAAGTGCACCCTGATCTGATGCGTGCGCCCGGTTTCCAAACCAATTTGCAGTACGGAAAAATAATGATAATCCTGCCAAACCCGATAATGCGTGATCGCCGTTTTGCCGGTTGGGGAAACTGCCATTTTCTTGCGGTCGGTACGGCTGCGGTCGATAAATGTTTCGATAATTCCTTCCGGTGTTTTGGGCACTCCCACCGTAATCGCCAGATACGTTTTTTTTACTGCCTTTTCCTGGAACATTTTAGAAAGAAGCGCATGAGTTCGGTCATCTTTAGCCACGATCAAAAGTCCGGAAGTGTCTTTATCCAGACGGTGCACAATACCCGGTCGCAGCACATCGCTGCCTTGCGATAAATTACCCTGCAAATGATGCATCAGAGCATTTACCAGCGTACCGGCAGGATTCCCGACCGCCGGATGCACCGTGATCCCGGCTTGTTTATCGATGACCACCAGATATTCGTCTTCGTAGATAATTTCCAACGGAATATCCTGCGGGATGACTGCTGCCGGTTCCTTTTGAGGAATGTCGATGCCAATCGTGTCACCCTCCTGCAGAAGATAGCTTTTCTTCACGTCCTTCGCATTTACCCTGATCAGATTACCGGCAATCAATTTCTCGATATAAGAGCGTGAATGCAACTCCGCCACTTCGGAGGAGATCAAAAATTTATCCAATCTTTGAGGTTGGCTTTTAGTATAAACCAACTCGATGTTTTGTACAATTTCAGGTTGCAATTACTCTGATTCGTCCTTTTTCTTTTTTTCCAGGTTGGAGAAAGAAACGATGATGCCGGCAGCCTGCCCGTTCGCATCCCGAATGATGGCGCTATTCAGAATAATATGTCTTTTCATAGCGGGAACAAAAAATTGCTGGGGCTGTTGCTTCGTTTTGCTTTTCAGGATGTGATGCACGTATTTTTTTACATTATTTTCCACTTCGGGCGGGAAGTTGGCTTCGATCATATTCTGCCGTTCTGCGATAGAGGGAAAAGCCTCGGTTACGTTGTCGTTGATGTAAATAATATTTCCTTTCATATCGAGAGAAATGAAGCCGTCCATAGTCAGGTTCAGAATAGCCAGAATGCGGTTATGATGCTCCACGATTTTATCTTTTTTCAGTTTATCGAAAGTTAAAATCGATTTCAGCATTTCCTGCAGAGAGGCGAACAGAGCCAGAAATTCTTTATCGACACTTTTCTTATAAGTTTCGAGGTCGATATCGATATTATAAATACCCTGCGTAATATCTTTGAGAATGTTGTGAATTTCGGTGAAAGCTTTGTGCAGGAACACCGGCAGGAAAATAATCAGAATCATGGAAATGATGAATTGAATGAAAATCGTGATGAAAAGTGTATTTTGAATGTCGATTTTCAGAGATTGCAGGTCGGTGGAATTGTGAAGCAGATGGATAATAATTCCTGCCTGAACCAGAAGAACGATGAATAACAGGATGATCAGGAACCTGACTTTACCGGTAAAAGAGCTGTTCATAATAGTTTCCTTCTCTTAAATTTGTTGTGAAGTTTCTTTGATCAGATCGTTAATCCTGGCTTTCGGTCCGATCAAAACCAACACATCGTCTTCATTGATCATATCATTGGCGCCGGGCAGATCGTTGATCTTACGCTCGATGCGATTGTCACCTTCCTCGGTAACCACCTGCTCGGTGTATTTTATGGCTACGATATTCACGCCTTTTTCGGTAGGAAGCGCCAGCTGCTGAAGTGTTTTACCAACCCATTCTTCCGGTACCACCAGTTCCACCACACTGTGTCCGCTGGAAAGATCGACGTATTCCAAAACACTGCTGGAAATCAACGAATTCGCCAACTGGATACCGATCTGTTCTTCCGGGAAAATAATATTGGGAACGCCGAGAAGTTCCAAAATGCGCGCATGTACTTTGCTGTCCACCTTGGCGTAGATGTTGCTCACACCCAGTTTTTTCAGGATCACGGCGGTCAACACGCTCACCTCGATGCTGTTGCCGATGGCTAAAATCACGGCATCGACATCCTGGATACGGTTAAGCTTGAGTGCACGTTCATCGGTGCTGTTCATATTTATCGCCACGCTTACTCTGCCGCTTATTTCATCGATGAGACTTTGGTCGTTATCTATGGCAATGACTTCGGCACCTTTGTCGAACAGCGTCGTCGCTACATTCATGCCGAATTTACCCAAGCCGATTACAGCAAATTTTGCCATTTATTTCTCCTTATTTTTTATGAATTCTCGTTCAGACTTATCTCAAATCCAATCCGTCAATGATCTCGTGATGAATGTCGATAACCGGTTGATCAGCATTTATCCTGATCAGGTTATGGTTTTTCCGGAAAAACTCTATCACGCTTTTGGTTTCCTGATGGAATTTCTCGATGCGTTTTATAATGGCAGCCTCGTTATCATCGTCCCGCTGCACGATTTTTCCGCCACACAGATCGCAAATGGAATCATTTTTTGGTTTCTTGAAAAGCAGGTTATAATCCGTCTTGCATTGTTCACAATGCCGGCGCGCCGTAATTCTGCGGATCGCCACTTCATCCGAAAGATCGAGCAAAATGGCTTTATCGAGTTGAAAATTGGCGCTCAAAAAATCCATTTGTTTTTGATTGCGGGGAAAGCCATCCAAAATAAAGCCTTCTTTCGCGCTTTCCAAAGCTGATTTCACGATACGGAACACATATTCATCGGGAACCAGATCGCCACGATCGATATAAGTTTTGGCGATCAGACCGAGTTCGGTTTTTTGTTCTATATTTCTGCGGAAAAGATCGCCGGTGGTGATATGCTGCCAGCCAAACTTTTCTACCAGAAGTTTAGCCTGCGTACCTTTACCACTTCCCTGAACGCCTATCACTACGAGTTTCATAAAAACCTCTTTTTTATCTCGTTCGCAAATTATTTGATGTTATTATCAAGTCAAGTTTTTACATTGCAGGCAGGAATTAACGTCTTACGGAAAACAAAAACGAAGAAGATTTTACACAAATAATTTGACCGTTATCCGCCGACTCCCGAATTTACCTACATGAAAAAAATAGCATTAACCGGTGCGAATGGTTTTGTGGGCAGTAATCTGACCCGAAAATTGCTCGCTCAAAAATATCAGGTGGTTTGCCTGGTGCGCCCCACTTCCGATCTTTCGTTGCTTCCCGCCACGGCAGAAATTCGTAAAGTCGATTATCATAATTCCGAAGAAATCACGGAAATCCTTTCCCAATGTGATGTTCTGATTCATACGGCTGCTCTTACCCGCTCCCGAAACTGGCAGACTTTTTACCGGACAAATGTTCAATTTACAGAGGAACTGATCGCCGCAGCCGAAAAAGCAAACATGCAGCAGGTTATTTTTATCAGCAGTCAGGCAGCAGCCGGACCGGCATCCAACCTGAATTCTCCACTCACGGAACAGGCAGAATGCCATCCCGTTACGTGGTATGGAAAAAGTAAAATGCTGGCAGAAGAAATCGTGAAAAAATCTACTCTTCCCACCACGATTATCCGTCCGGTTTCGGTTTTCGGTCCCGGCGACAAAGATTTTCTGATCTATTTCAAAATGTTGCAGAAGCATCTGGCAGCCTTCATTGGCTGCGAATCCAAATATCTCAGCCTGATCTACATCGAGGATTTAGTGAATTTGATCGTCGGGGCGATCGGCAATCCTCGAGCTTCGCATGAAACTTTTTTTGCCGCTTCCACGCCGCTAATTTCCATGCGTGAATTCGTCGATCTGCTACAGAAAGTATTGCAAAAGAAAGCCTTACGACTATCCGTTCCCCATTTTTTTTTGGAAGGCATGGCAGTTCTGATGGAAATTCTCTATTCTTTCAGCAGCCGTCCACCCATTCTCAACCGGCAAAAAGCAAGAGAATTCGAGCAGAAATACTGGCTGGTTTCCAACCATAAAGCAGTGGAAAAATTGAATTTCCAAACGCAACTCACGCTGGAAGAACAAATCCAAAAAACTTATTCCTGGTACAAGGAGCATAAATGGTTATGAAAATACGGCTGCCATTTTTCCTTTTTCTTTTGATCGCTACAGCTCTGATGGCACAGAATCAAAGCGAAATTACCGATTCACTGCAAAACAGTAATTTACCCGATAGTTTGGCAGCACCGTCATTCGCCAATTCGCTGGAGACTCTCGAATTTCCCGACACTCTTTTTTCGGAAGGATCGAATGATTCCTTATTTCAAAATGAGGCATTTTCTGATTCACTTTTTCGCCGACCTTACGATACCGAAGCAGGCGATACCACCTATATCGATCTGGTTAAATTGCAGCAAGATATGAACGCTTTCGTTGCTGATAAAAGAAAAGACCGAGCCGATCTGAGGCTACCATTTTTATGGCAAAAAGAGAACTTTCATTACAAAGCTCCTTTCGATCCGCAATTGGAAATGCGGCAAAACGGCTTCACTCTGCTTCCTTTCCGGGTTGCCAATTTGCACACTTTCCAGAATCTGGCACCATTCGTCACAACCTCTGCCGATCAGGGTTTCATCGATTTTAATTCCGATAATTATACTCTGCCGGTAACTCTTACCGAAGCATATTTGGGGTTGGGTGACATCGACATGAATCACGCTGCGGTGAATTACCGCAAAGGTAACATCTTCGGAATTCCCTCTCTGAATGCGGATTTTGGTTACGTCGGTCAGGATGGTAAATGGTTGGGCAAACGGGAGAAATCGGCAAATTTCGACCTGCATTTGTTTTACGTTCATAAATGGGGAAAATTACATTTTTATCATACTTCCATCGACCAGGAAATCAGTTCCAACGCTCTGGCGGAAGCTCCCATGCTGAGTTCGATAGACTTGTTGAAAGAGCGTACTTCCTCCTCTTCTGTAAAGTTGGAAACGAATTATCTCGATCTGGGATTTCGTACGGAAACGTCGAAAGTGGATAGTTTGAAGCGGAAATTCCAATCGCTCCTGGTGAGTAAACAATTACAAAGTACAAATCATGAGCTTACAGCGAGTTATGAATATTTCGACGTCGAAGATGACGATGCTTTCAATCTGTTTACAGTGCAGCACAGATCGAAAGTGGCAATTTTGGCATGGAGCAATCGCGCTTCTTATCGGGAAGCGGATCGATATTATCTGAATTCTCTTCTGCAATGCCATGTTTTCAGATTTCTGGCAATTCAGGCAAATTACGAAAAATACGGCGACGACTATCCGGTGCTGAATTGGCAGAATGAAAGAAAGGCTGCAGGTTTGAAGTTCATTTCCAATGCATGGAAAATCAATATGTTAGCTGGCAAGGAAGAAGTAAATGAAGTGGAAAATAACTTTGCGGAAGTTCAATCCGATCTCGATTTGAAGGTGGGCAGATTGACTTTTTTCCTGCGAAACTGGCTGCTTTATCGCGATGAAGACCAACCGCTTTTACCTCATTACCAGACCAAGAACAGTTTGGAAATCGTTCTGAACCTGAAGTACAACAATAAAATCAGGTTGGGAACGTCTCACCTGTATGTGTCGGATTACGGTTATTACCAGGATTTCTCCGAAAATCTGCTGTACAACAATTACCAGAGCCTCGATGCCTGGCTGGCAATTCAGATCACCGACCGTTTTCAGATTCGGGTAGATGGCGTTAATCTCTTAAATGCGAATGAGTTATTTGGTTATCCCACTTCGGAAGCTTTGGACGGAACGCACTTCAATTTCAGTGTATACTGGCTGCTGGTGAATTAGTCGTTTGTTGTATGGCATTGGGTCTTGGGTTTACGATTACTGACTGCTGATTACTGACTACTGACTACTGACTACTGATTACTGACTGCTGATTACTAATTACTGATTACTGATTACTGATCGCTGATTACTGACTGCCGATTGCCGATTTCAGATTTACGATTTTCGATTGTTGGTTTCTGATTTCTGATTGCTGATTGTTGATTTGTGATTTATGATATAGAATGAGCCTCGGCGAGGCGGCCGATTATAGCCCAATGCGGCAGCGCCGGGAAAAAGAAAGAGAAAACAATATTCAGCTCCGTAGGTGCGAAAGGTTTCAAATATCCAACACTCAATGCGATACGTTTCATTCTTCTCAAGTACACTTTTACAATAAGTTACGTTTAAGAAAATTGATAGAATTGTACATATTAAGATTTTTTATCATGGATTTTATTATATTGAGAGATAGAATTCCAAGAAGAATCCTAACGGGATTCAATTTGATTATCCGCACGTGTAACGTGTGGTCGTCGATAGAAAACACAATCCTGAATGGGTTGAACTAACGCAACATTTGTTTAATCCCTGCAGGATTATGAACGATAGTAGCAAACAAAACCGCACGTTACACGTGCGGATATTCACATAACGCCCCTTTAGGGCTTTTCAACTTTGATTATTGAATATATCGAAATTTTCATAACGAAAATGAAATTCACATAAATGTACACTTTCCCAATGGAAGGATATTCTATCTTTATTTGGAATGGTTAGTTGCATAGATCAATAAAATAACTTTTCATTTAGCTTCAGCCACTAATTCCACAGAGTTATTTTTATAAGAATTCACTGCTTTGGAAACCGGATAAAATTCTGTATCGGCGCTGTCATAAGGCTTCAACAAAGCGAACAGTTCATTTTGTGCATTGGACTTTAGATTCAGATGTTCTCTGTGCCTCTGTGCCTCTGTGTTGATCATTTAATTTATCTAAAATCTCTCCAAAATTTTCCGCATAGAAATCTGCTTCCTTTCTCAGCGTATCGATCTCGTGCGTTTCATGATCATCGAAAATGGCAAAAGCATCCATGCCGCCATGGTGAGCAGCCTGCACGCCTGAAAACGTATCTTCGATCACCAGGCAATCAGCAGGATTTACCTGTAGTTCGTCAGCCACTTTCAAAAAAATATCCGGGAAGGGTTTTCCCTTGATGTCGGCGCAGCCGGATATAATGGAGTCAAAGTAATCCAATACATGGTTGGCTGCCAGCACCGTTTTTGCCAAGTACTTGGTATTACTGGTTCCAATGCCCATTTTTACGTTATGTTCATGCAGATATTTTATTAATTTTTGTGCATCCGGTTTGAGAGCAATATCGGTCTTATAATGTTGCTCCACCATTTCCTGCCATTCTTGCCCGATCTCTTCGA
The DNA here is from genome assembly GCA_036825175.1 of Candidatus Cloacimonadota bacterium. Lineage (GTDB taxonomy): Bacteria > Cloacimonadota > Cloacimonadia > Cloacimonadales > TCS61 > B137-G9. The sequence goes on along the minus strand of DAISYT010000040.1, from coordinate 2,574 downwards.
TAGAATCCGCTAAGTGAAATTTATCTTTAAAATACTGGCAGATTTCCTTGTAACTGTTGCCTTCCGGTATGTCCGTAAATAAATCGTCCGGCACGGGAATGTGACGCTTGCTGAGGTATTCCTGATCGACCTGCAACCAAATTCCCATAGAATCGATAAGAGTGCCGTCCAAATCGAATATTACTGCTTTATACTTCATTTATTTCCTTCATCTAAAACTCTGAAAAGTTTACGAGCCTATGGTTGGCTCTCTTCCACAAATTCTTCTACCGGAGACTTTCAGAGTAAATTCCAAATAATTCAGAGAACTTTACAATCACTAAGTTCTCTCTGTGAATGTATCCGATCTAACCCTGCAAGCGCTAAACAAGAAGAACATTTGAAAGAAGTCGTGCCTTCGGCAGACCAGCCTTTTCAGGACGCTATTGCTTTTCCGTCAATTTTTCACGTACTTTGGCACTTACCATATCCATCACCCACACAACGAGAGCGATCAGCCAGATGATGATACCGACATTTTGCCAACGCAAGAGCTGTTGCTGTTGCAAAAGCAGCAATCCGATACCGCCGCCACCCACAAAACCGACGATAGTTGCCATGCGCACGTTGATATCCCAGCGATAAATCGTGAAAGCCAGATATGGAGAAATGATCTGCGGAATCACGGCAAAAATCCAGATTTGCAGTCTTTTGGCGCCCGTGGCTTTAATCGCTTCCAACTGTCCGGTATCGATATTTTCGATCTGCTCGGAATAAAGTTTGGTGAGTGCCGCCACAGAATGCACCATCAAAGCCAGCATACCGGCAAAAGGACCTATTCCTACCCAAACGCTAAAAATAATCGCCCAGACGATTGCTTCGATGGAACGAAAAATCGTGGCAATCGTGCGGATCAGCACATAAATCGTATTGCCCAGAAAAGTCTTCGGCATCAAATTTCGGGCAGCAAAAAAACTGAGCACGAAAGCGAACGGAATGGCTAAAACCGTTGCCAGTAAAGCCAGGAAAATCGTTTCTGCCAATGCCGTAAGACATTGGGAAAGGATATTGAAATTAGGATTGAAAATCCCTTTTAAGATACCACCGGCATTTTGAAATTTCGTGAATAGTTTGTATAAATTCACTTCGACGACGTTCCAACCTACCACGAAAGTAATGAATAAAATCGCCATGAGCGACCAAAACCAAAAACTTTTCGACCATTTTTTAGAAGTGAATTTCGTTGGTTGAAATAGCTTTCTTCCCAAAGATAAACCGGAAATTCCAAATATGATCATGCTGAGGACAGCCAGCCCGGAAATGATGAAATAGCTCACTGAACTGCCTGTCCAATTGTGTATCAGATAAGCCAGGCAGCCCCAGAAATACAGCCAGAAAATGAGGTCGGTGAGTAAGCACTGTACGACAGATTTCAGCTTTTTCATTTGATCTCCACCTCCTCGGCTTCTTCTCCGTAAATTTCTTTAAATTTTTTGGTATCGATTTCCTGCGGAGAACCGTCGAAGACCAATCTGCCGTCTTTCAATGCCACAACCCGCGTACCGTATTTGCGTGCCAGACTGAGAAAATGCAGCGAGCAAATCACGGTGATATTGTCTTTTTTGTTCAGTTCACCCAAATATCTCATCACGGAATCGGCAGTGGCAGGGTCTAAGCTGGCAACCGGTTCATCTGCCAGAATCACGCGGGGATTCTGCATGAGAGCGCGGGCGATTGCCACCCGTTGCTGCTGTCCGCCGCTTAAATTTCGCACCAAAGTATTCGCAAAACCGGATAATCCGACTCTCTGCAAATTTTGTTTTGCCGTGGCGACGAGTTGCGGCTGCTGCCGAAAAGTGAGAGACTGCCACAGCGACGAATAACCCAGATGTCCGGTAAGAACATTGGTCAGAACGCTGAGATTCTTGATCAGATTGAATTGCTGAAATATCATGCCAATGCGGCGTCTGATCATGCGTAAAGAGTTGCCTTTGGCAGTAATTACGTTTTCTTTTTCCAGAAAAATCTCGCCGGAAGTCGGTTCGATCAAACGATTCAAACAGCGCAGCAATGTAGATTTTCCCGATCCGGACAATCCCAGTAAAATCAGGAATTCGCCTTCCTGCACCTGCAAATTCACATCTTGGAGTGCCTGCACTCCGCTGGGATAAATCTTGTTCAATTTATTTAAAGTGAGGATGTTTGCCATTCATTTCATCCGTAAAATCTTAATCGATCATAGTGGAAGCATCGAGGTCGAGAAGTTTGATGGTTTCCCGCACGATGTCGTAATCGGCATCCTTCGCCCGTACGAAATTATCGATATCCAGCAGACTCATCAGAGTTTTATGTCCTGCTGCGGAATTGGCAAATTCCAGGAGACTATTCACAATTTTTTCTCTCATTTCAGTTGGAAATTCTTTGCGGAACGTTACGGTATCATTGGGAATCCAATCTGTGTAACCGACGATTTTTGTCTTTTCCACGATATCCGGATATGTTTCCAAAAGACTGCGACGGGCATCCCGAATACTGCCATCGGCATCGGCTGGAGACCAGAAAGTGCAGGCTACATCCGCTTTCCCGTCATAAACT
>DAISYT010000039.1:5094-11397 GCA_036825175.1 Candidatus Cloacimonadota bacterium | reverse complement strand
ATACTTCTTCATCAAAATTCCACTCTATTTTCTGCTTATTTTGCAGAAGCCTTATCGATTAATAAAAAACCTTTCGGATTTCAGAATCCGAAAGGTTAATTTATACCGCATGAATTTAGCAAAAAAGTTACTTCAACATCAGCATTTTTTTCAAATTGTAATAGGAAGGCGTTTGTAAACGATAGAAATATATTCCCGAAGCATAATCAGAGCCATCCCAATTGAAACTGTGATAACCGGATTCGTATTCACGAGCATACACTTTCTGTCCCTTCAGATTGTAGATGGTTAACGTGCCGTTTTCTCCTGCTTCGATTTCAAATTCTATCGTTGTGGTCGGGTTGAACGGATTGGGATAATTTAGCTGCAATTCAGATCTTACCGGTAGTTCTGCTGAATGATCAGACATAAATAATGCGGTAGGTCCGTATTGCCCCAATTCCTGAGACAGACTCACGCTTTCCAACCAATAAAAATAAGTGGTATTGATTTGAATCGGATACTCATCGATAAAGCTATAATGCGTGGGTTGAGAGGTGGTACCCATACCGGGAATAAGTGCTTCATTCAGTTGGAGTAGGTTATTATTAGCAAAACCATTTTCATTCTGACTGCGATAAACATTCCAGCCCAGATTCTCCTGCTCGGACTGAGTAATCCAGCTCAAAGTGGGAACACCATTTTCGATAGTACCGGCGAAGTAAGAAAGTTCAACCGGCAGAGATCCGTCATTGATAGTTTCGATCCGAAATAAATTTATATTAGCATAAGCTTCAATAACAGAGACACTTGAAATCGTATTTTGCAGTAATTGAAAAGAAAGTGCATCGTCCAGGTTTTGAATCGTAATAATGCCCACACCGGTAATGGAAGCAACATCGGGATTGTTACCAGAACTTTGTTTTCTTTCCATTGTTCTTAAAGTTGTCAAATCCCTGATTGGATCATTCTTATTGAATACAGCTAACTTTGTATCGAAGGTAAATGAAGAGCCACTTCCTAAAGGCACTCTGAGCGAAGTATGATAATTTACCATGTATTTTCCTGCCGAAAGTCCTGAAGGAGTAAGAATATCCGAGAATGTATCAAAGTTCCAATAATCAGTGTTTATTTCATCCTGAATCAGATTAGTTTCCTTTTGCCAAGTGTTTATCGCAAGCGCGGTCTCAGTAGAGTTATTTACTATATAAATACTGCCATAGGGTGGTTCAACTCCCGCCAATTTCAATAAAGCCAGGTTACAATATGCTACAGTAATATTAGCGTTAGATTTTGCTTTCAACCTGATCGTATTACCTTCAGAAATATTGAGAATTCCACAAGCTCCGGCATTACCGATATCGGCATCACCGATGGTTCTTTTTATAATTATATTTGTAGATAATGGATCGCCATTATTTAGTGAAATTCCAATTTCAGGTGCAGCGATGTTACCACTGAAACTTACAGAAAATATAGCTAAATAAGTACCGCCAGAACCTGCGGATGCCGTGAGTACATTATTACTGTAAGTCCATCCTTCCATGTCGGCATCAGTCGAACTAAATCCGGTTATGGTTGTAAAACTGGTTATTCCGGACTGTGCTACGGAATTATTAAAAATATTCATCTCGGCATACTGAGGCAATTCGCTTTCGCAGATTTCAGTTACAACCAGCTGACTGTGTACCGGCGTAAAACTTTTCGAAGCCGCATCACAAGAAGCTTTAAGCATAACCGAAGTGCTTGCAGTAATTGTCGCTAAAAAACTCCCGGAAATATTTCCCACATCGGTGTTATCGGAACTAATCCTACGATTGATCCTTCCTTCAGGCGTATTCCCTCCGATGGAAACACCCACCGACCAGAGAGCCGCTCCAGCATAAAAACTGAGAGAATAACGAATCAAATAAGTTTTTTCTACTGCAGAGCCTGAAGTAGAAATACTGCTTGAATTAACGGTTAAACCGGAAGACACCATTTCAGAATATCCGGTAATTTGTTGCCAGGTTCCCGCTGTTGCTGAGGTAGTTTGTGAAGTACTGCCATTCGTAATATACATGCTGCCATAATCCACACCGAACAAAAAAGAAACGAAACAAATGAATAGAATAACAAAATCAATTTTTCTCATTTTACCCTCCAAAATTGATTTTTTCCAAGGTTTGCCTCATTACGTAAGTCGTTTCAACAAAACAAACACTTATCTGCGAAGTTGACTATTTTTCCCAAAACATGATGAACAATCACTTTATTTAACCTTGTGTAAAAGTGAATTATTGTATTTTAGAAGTCAATTCTTTTTATTATCATAACAGAGGTGGAATATTTTTGAATTTCTATGAAGAATCTCAGTTCGATTTTATAAATGGAAATTCTCCAAATGAAATAGAATCAAATCATTCGAACTATCTATTTAGCAGAATCCATAGAGCCTGGAAATGCTCTGTTATGAAGAGACTTCTGTTCTAAACTCGAAGTGCATCGATTTTCTGGTTTTGAATGTATAAAATTTTAGGAAGCGCATCAGTTTGGAAATTGGATAATTATTCTCTACCAGGAAATAATCGTATTTCTCCAGATTCTGCACCGTACTTTTATTTTGCAGTAATTCACTGTCGATCAAAAGCACGTGATTTTCCACGCCGAGGGTATCGATCAGACTGGTCTGATAAATGAAAACCGGCACCGGCAGCGGATGATAAGTATTTGCCGAATCGCCGACAGCGGAAAAATAAGAAAAATTATCTGCCGAACTGAGAACGACCAGCGGAATGCGCGGATGAAAAGCTTCCACGATACGCGCTGGAATCGCTTCCAGTCTTTTCTCTTCAAAATAATGATACAGCCTGGCTGTGCCGCTGTAAATAAAATATGCCGCCACCAAAATCGAGGCGATCTGAGCAAGCATTTTCATTCTTTTTACGCGGGAAATCTGACCGAGAAAAGCCAGCGGAAACAGATAAAGTGAAGTGCCGAGAAAGAATCCGAAGAAAAGCAGCATCCCGCTGAAAGCTCCGCCCAGATCGATGGCATTCGATACGGCTATCAAAAAGGAAGGACAGAAATTTATGCCGGTGAGCACTCCCAAAAAGAAGGCACTTTTGGTAATGCCGGCAATTTTGGGAACATGGCATCTTCGTTCGTGGCGATGCGCTCTGAAAGCGGAAAGAACCAAATAAACAGAAAGCAAAATGTAGGCGATGGCGGTAAATAATGATCGGTTCACTGAACTGATCTGAGCGCCGGTATAACCGGCAACCGCGCCAAAAGCCAAATAAGAAAAAAATCTTCCGGCAGAGATTTCCAAAATGGTCAGGAAACTCTTTCCCAAACGCCGGTCTTCCGAGATCAAATAGGGCAGATAGATCGGGGTGCAGGTAACCAGACAGGTAGTTCCCAGCGTCAATCCTAACGTAAATCCTTTTAACAGAATTTCCAACATTTTTAGAAGATCAGGGTGGAACCCAGTGAAATGATATTTTGACCGAATCGTTTTGTAAAATCGGTATATTCGGTTTTCAACCAGATGGATTTGAGTGGAGATAAATAGAATTCCAACTTTCCGGAATATTGGGAATAAAGATCGAAAGCCAGTTTTGCTCCGCCCGTTAAATAAATATTATGCGTCAGGAATTGATTGAATTCGCCAAAAACCAGGCTGCCATTATTTTCCGGATTATACTTTCCGCCTGCCAACAGATAGGAATCCAGTAAATTTTCTGTAAGATAACTAAATTTGAGATGCGCCCGCAGAAGTGTGGAAACACGTAAAAATTCCGATTTTTCTGCGTCGAATACCGAACGGTTTTTTACCGAAATAAAGCCGGTAAGCGGAAAATAAAAGCGTTTTGTGTAACGGATTTCGCTGTAAATATTATGTGTGAATACCTCGTCGATCACTTTCGAATCGAGATGATAATACGAGATTTCTGCCGAAAGCGCATTTTGGAAATCGAAACGGTTTGCATATTCCATGCCGCCGCCCAATTCGTTTTGATTCAGTTCGGAACTGTCGTTCAAATCATCTTTGTAGCAACCGCGGGCAAAGATGCTGAATCGATCGTTAAACCTGTACGATAGCATTCCCAGCGAATACAGATCGTAATCGGCGGCAGATTTGGCTTCGTATTCATCTTCGTCATCATGGTCGCGGTCATCGTCATCTTCCGGCACAGCATATTTGTATTCCAGATCACGAAAACTGCCAAACAGGTTGAAACCGAATTTGCCAAAATCCTGCTGAAAATCTACGATGGCATTATTTACCATCTGCTGCTGAGTATCATATTCCACGCCGGAAAGGTTCAGATAATTAGTTTTATCGGGAGAATAATAACGATTATTCAATTGAACTTTACAATAAGTATTTTGGAATCGATAAGTCAATTTGGCTTTTATTTCATTATAAAGATAAGAGTTGCGAAGTTCATGGCTTTTTTCGGAGAAGAAAGCGTTATTCCGCACATCGAAAGAAATACGTTCATTCAGATTTCCGGAAATTTCATGACGATATTGAGCGCCGAATTTGCCTTTGGTGTTGATATGATCGGCATCCTGAGAAGCGCCGGTAACGATGTCGATGCCATTTTCAGCATCGGTGGTAAAATAATTCAGGGAAAATTGTGCCCAATTGGTAAGAGCGGCAGACTGAGCGATCCAAAACGCCAAAATCAAACTGATAATGAATGTTTTTCTCATTTTCCCTCCGCCTAATAAATGGCATCCTGCGGACAGATGGTGATACATTTTCCGCACTGATTGCATTTGGTCTGATCGATCACAGCTTTACCGTTCTCGCCGTATTCTATCGCATCCAGCGGACAAACCTGTGTGCATCTTCCGCATTCGTTGCAGGAAGTCTCATCGACATGGAATTGAGGATTTTCCACTTTATCGCATCCTGCTAAAAACAGGAATGCCGCAAAAATAATGATTAGTATGAGCTTCTTCATTTATTCTTCCTGATCGCTTTGTAAGTACAACTTTCCACACAAATTTCGCAAGCGATGCATTTCTCGGCATCGATCACGGCTTTCCCGTCCTGAATGGAAATAGCTTCAACGGGACAAACCTTCGTACAATCGCCGCAACCGACACAGAAATTGGTTTCCACAAAAATGGTACTTTTGGAAATCGCCATTGCTGCAACAAAAATCACCATAACCAACAGCAAAAAAATCCATTTTCTTTTCATGTGTTTTCTCCTGATTTTAATAAGCCACGACAGCCGGATGAATCAAACTCCATGGGCAATTACAATCGCCACATGCCTGACAAAGATCGGGATCGATGTATTTATAACCGGGACCCTGCAAAATAGCTCCATGCGTACAATCATTAACACATCGACTCGGACAATTATGGCACATACCGGTATTGATCTGGTACACGATCTTGCCGGCAGGTGAATTGGAAACGGCATTGGTATTTCCTGCTTCATCGAAGGCTTTCACCGCAAAATAATAGATCGTGGCAGCATTCAATCCCGTGACATTACAGTATTGGCTGGAGCCGGCAATCAGCGGTGTGGGCGGATTGGCAAACAACGTGGCATTTTCCCAATTGCCGGAAGTAATTTGCTGTAACGAGTAACGTATTTCATAATGATCTGCTGTTCCCACCATACCATCGTCACCGGGAGCAATCCATTGAATTTTGATCGTGGAAAGATTGGAAGCGGTTCCGGCAAAAACCGTTAAATCCGTAATATCGGCAGGAGGTGTAATATCGTTGATCAAACTGCCGGAAGGAGAATTGGAGACATCGGAAACATTGCCGTTATCGTCGAACGCTTTGATAGCGAAGAAATAAGTTTGATTGTAAGCCAGGTCTTCAACCGTATAACTCTGTTGCGAACCGGCAGATAGGGGCCAGGGTGGTCCGGGCAGGATTTCGGCTTCTCCCCAATTTGTTTCCGTAATTTCTTCATCATACATTCTGATCTCGTAATGATCGGCAGAGCCGACGTTTCCATCGTCGCCGGGAGCTGTCCAATAAAGCTCGATGACAGTTTCGGTGGCTGCGGCAGAAAGATCGGTAATGGCGGCAGGTGGTGTTTGATCGCTGAGACAAATGGCGTTTACAATGTTGGAAAGATCGGAAATATTCTGGTTATCATCTATCGTTTTGAGTCCGAAGAAATAGGTTATATTCACTTCCGGTGCGCTGAAAGCATAATTTTGGAGCGTGCCGGCGACCTCCGGTGAAGGCGGATCGGAGATCAAGGTTGCTTCTGCCCAGTTTTCTACGGTAATCTCGCTTTCGGCATAACGCATTTCATAGGATTGAGCGGTTCCCGTCATACCGTCGTCGCCGGGAGCT
>DAISYT010000039.1:0-4994 GCA_036825175.1 Candidatus Cloacimonadota bacterium | reverse complement strand
AATAAGTTGTGCTTAATGCCGGTGCGCTGAAAACATAATTCTGGAGCGTGCCGGCTATCTGAGGTGGCGGCGGATCGGAGATCAAGGTTGCTTCTGCCCAATTTGCTGCAGTAATTTCGCTTTCCGAATAGCGGATTTCGTAAGATTGAGCAGTGCCGTTTGTGCCATCATCTCCGGGAGCTGTCCAACTGAGTTCGATAGTGGTTTCGGTTGTGGCAGCAGAAAGATCGGAAATGGCGGCAGGTGGCTCGGTATCGGGAATGGCGGTCGTCATTGCTTCGGCTATGTTGGAAAGTTCGGATTGATTTCCGGCAGCATCGACAGCTTTGATCGCGGCATAATACCGGGTTTCCTGTTCCAAACCAGTGATGCTAAGAGTTTCACTACTGCCGGCAGAACTTGGAACCAGATTCTGAGTATATTCCGACAGACTTTCCCAATTCGTTAAATTTATCATTTCGTTATGAATTTTAATGATGTACGAAGCAGCGGTGCCTTCCAAATTATCATTTCCCACAGCCGTCCAACATAATATAAAAGAGTCTGATGCGATATTTTCCACCGACAGATCAGAAACGGCAGCGGGTGGCGTTACATCGGGGTAATCCATGATCTGCACCTGAGCGACCGCTTCAGAAGAAGCATTACCGGCTTCATCGACGGCGGTGAGATGAACCGTTACGGTTTCTGCCACCGGTAAACTGTCGATGGGATTCCAGATCTCTTCAGTACCGATTTTTGCAGGAAGCGGCGGTATAAAATCAGTAACAATCTCGTTACCTTCCGAATTCAATATTTGGAAAATGTATCGAAAAGCCAGCGTTCCGCTGGTATCGGTGGAGTCGTCGCCGGTGGCTGTAAAAGTTAAAACAAGTGTCCCGGGTGCGGTAGAATTTGCCTGTAAATCCGAGATCGGAGCAGGTGGAATCAAATCGGGTTTGGTACGAAAAGCATTCTGGGGACAGGAAAAAATGTTCATACATTCCATACATTGCACACAAAGGTCTGTGTCGATATAGTTTATGCCGGTTCGTTCGTCAGTTTTGATCGCATTTTCCGGACAAGAAAAACCGGTAAGGCACTCCAGACAGCCCAAGCCGAGGCAAGCAGAGTATTCGATTCTCACGGCATCGCCAGGTGAGGTGGTTTTCTTCAGATCATCCGTACAACTGAAAATCAGCCCCAGCATTAACAAACCCGAGGCAAGCAAAATCGGTTTCCAACTCTTTTTCATATTTTTCTCTTTTTTTACAGTGGGTTCTGTAATCGAACCAGTATATTTAAATTTATTATTTCCAATAGTAATAAAACCGATTTCTACAAATTCTGACGATTTATAATAATATCAGCTTCACTTCTTAATTTTTTCAGATGCCTGATCAGTTGCAGTTCGCAGTCGATTTGTTTCAAACGCTGAACCAGAGCTTCCTTTACCTCCTCAAAGGAAGCGACTTTGCTTTCCTTATGAGCGGTGACCATAATCAAATGATATCCAAATGGCGTTTTGACCGGCTCACTGATCGTATTTATTTTCAGATTAAAAGCGACATCTTCAAATTCCTTTACCATTTTCCCGCGGGAAAAAAAACCCAGACTTCCGCAAGTACAGCAACTGGGGCATTCCGAAGATTCACTGGCTTTTTCCAAAAAATCCTGCGGCGATACGATCGATTCTCTGATCCTGATGATTTGAGCCAAACTGTTTTCATCGTTACCTTTGATTAATATATGATAGGCTTTTACCATTTCCTGAGTGACAAAAGATTCTTTATTTTCTTCATAAATTTCGGTCAGTTTGTGAAGGGGGATTTCTTCCGGAGTCGGCAGGCATTGATCAATATATTTTTTTATTAAGACATCGTTGTGAAGCCGTTGTTTTATGATGTCGTACGTTAGATCGCTCTCATGCAACATCCGTTCGAAATCCTGTTTGGAATTGTACTCCAGCATCACGTCCACAAACCTGTCGTCCATTTCGGATTGGCTAACTTCTATCCCCGATTCCTTTGCCTGAGATAGCAGCAGATAAGCGTCTATCAACTGCTCGATCGTCCGTCTTTTGGCTTCTTCGTTTGCTTCTTTCAGGTGCATTCTGTGCAAAACCTGACACAGTTCCGCTTCATATTCTTTGCTTTCGATTTGATAATCATTAACAATTGCTACGATCATTTTTCTCCCTCGATTTCACTTCTGAACCTTTCGATTCTTTCTAATATTTGATGAAAATCTATTTCAGAAATACTGAATGTCAAATCAAAAACAGTATTCCGATACCAGGTAATCTGTCTTTTGGCATAATTGCGGGAATGCTGTTTTATCTCGTTCACACAATCTTCCAGATTACGTTCGTGCTTCTGCCACGGAAAAAGTTCACGATAACCCACCGTATTCAAGCCCGGATGATGAAAATCGTAGCCCATCCGGAGAACCGATTGAAACTCTTCGATCAAACCCTGCTGCATCATCAGATCGACTCGCCGGTTGATTCGTTCATAAAGCAGCTGTCTTTCATCGGTTAGCAGTATATTCAGGAAGGCATTTCTGCTCTGTTTGGGGGGAAATTCTTTCCAAAGCTGCGTAATGGATTTGCCGGTGTATTCATAAACTTCCAACGCCCTGATAATGCGGCTAAGATCGTTCGGATTCGCTCGCACAGCCGATTCAGGATCGACGGCTGCCAACCTGGCATGTAAAAACTCCGAACCTTTTTCCGCTGCTTCCTGTTTTAGTTTTTGCCGATATTCGGGTGGGACTTCCTGTGACTGAAATAAACCGTCCGTCAAAGCTTTGGCATAGAACATCGTGCCGCCGCAAACCAACGGCAGTTTCCCTTTTTTGTGCAGGTCTGCGATAATAACGGAAGCGTCTTTGGCAAAAACTCCGGCGCTGTACTCCAGATCGGGAGTGATAAAATCGATGAGATGATGTTTGATTTTCTTTTGTTCATCAGCTGTAGGTTTGGCTGTTCCGATATCCAGAAATTTATAGACCTGGCGGGAATCGGCAGAAATTATCTCGGTCTGCAATTCTTCTGCCAGCCGCATGGCAAGGCTGCTTTTGCCTACTCCGGTAGGACCCTGAATCACCACGACCGGTATCATATTCGCTTAAATTTTCTCTCAAATTCCGAGAGCGGCATTTTGATGATGAGTGGTCTGCCGTGCGGGCAGAAATAGGGAACTTCGCAGGCAAAAAGGTCATTAATCAAAGCCAGCATTTCTTTCTTTCCCAACTTCTTCCCGGCTTTGATCGCAGCTTTGCAGGCTACCGATTTGGAAATGCTGTCCCGGAAATCTTCGGTTTCGGCAAACTCATCTTCCAACTGACGAATAATTTCGATGAAGATATCTCCCCCATCCCACTCTTCCAGTTCCACCGGAATTTCGTCGATCACGATGGAATTGCCGCTGAACGTTTTGATGTTGAACCCGATTTTCTGAAACTCTGCCAAGTTATCGGAAATCAGTTGGGGAACGGTTTGGCTGAGATGCGGTGGCAGATCGATCACAATCGGGAAAAGTAATTTTTGAGTTTGAGCCGGAGCTCCATGAATGCGATGCAGGATTTTTTCATAAATAATCCGTTCGTGCGCGGCGTGTTGGTCGATCACCATCAAGCCCTCTTCCACCTGCACAAAAATGTAGCTTTGATGCAGCTGCCAGGGATTGATCACTTCCTCTTCCGGACGCAAAAACATCTCTTTTTTAGCCGGAGCAATCTTCTCCTGAATTATTTCATCTTCTTTGGAAGGCTCTTTAAAAATGTCCGGCTGATAGATTTGCTGCAATTCTTTTTTCACTTCGCTAAAACGTTTTTTATCGGTTTTATTCTGGAAAATTTTCGCTTCGATTTTAGTCGTTTTTTCCGTTCCTATCGTCTGGGAAATGCGGTCTTTTAGCTGTTGGAATTTGTTATTTTCATAACTTAATAGCAATTGATTAATGGCATTTTTTACAAAGGCATGGATTCTGCCCGGATCGCCGAAACGAATTTCCAGTTTTGCCGGATGCACGTTAAAATCCACCTGCGAAGGATCGACCTGCAAAAACAGGATGAACGGCGGTACATTGCCCTGCTGGAAAATCCTGAGCTTTTTGATGAACGGTTCGTAAGCCGCTCGGATGCTGTGCAAAACGATTTTATCGCGAATATAACGTCCGTTCACAAAAAGATAGCGATAATCGTCGAAACCTTCGGGTTGCTCTTCCAAACCGGAAATGTAACCGGTCAAAACCAAATCCTGGTTATGAATATCCACCTTGATCAGGTCTCTTTGCAAAAAATCTCTGCCAAAAATCGCCTGGAAGCGTTTGTCGTAACCTTCCACCGCCGGATAATTGAGTTTTTCCTGTCCGTCGGCAGTTAATTTGAAATTGATCTGCGGATATAAAACCGCTTGATAATGCAGGTAATTGAGGATGTGTTTATATTCCACCGGCGTGGTTTTGAGGAATTTCTTGCGAGCGGGAACATTACTAAATAAACGCCGCACGCTGATGGTGGTGCCGATATTGGCAGAAGTTTTGGAGAAGTCCGTTAATCTGCCGCCATCGAATTCCACTTTGGAAGCCATTTCGCTTTCGGCATCGCGGGAAACGAGGGTGAGTTTGCTCACCGAAGCGATGCTGGGCAGGGCTTCTCCGCGGAAACCGAGCGAAGAAATATGAAAAATATCCGTCACCGTTCTGATCTTGCTGGTGGCATGACGTTCAAAACATTGCATGGCGTCGTCTTCGCTCATGCCGCAGCCGTCGTCCGTTACCTGAATCAGTTTTTTGCCGCCTTCCTCGATCTGAATTAAAATGCGTGTAGCTCCGGCATCGATGGAGTTTTCCACCAATTCCTTCACCACCGAAACCGGTCGTTCGATCACTTCTCCCGCTGCAATGCGGTTTGCCACTTCTTCCGATAAAACTTTAATCTTTCCCATTATTTCTCACTCAATTTTGCATCCGATTTTTTGCATCGGGTTCACAATGTCAACATCAGAAATT
>DAISYT010000038.1:0-11465 GCA_036825175.1 Candidatus Cloacimonadota bacterium | reverse complement strand
CGTGAATATTTTCCTTTGTGCCGATGAAAGCGGTGTCTTTTCCTGTTTTTCCAGATGAAGACTCTGGAAAAGCAGAAAGCCGTTGATCACACCGAAAATAATGTGCATTCCAATACCGAGTACCACACCCAGCCCTTCCACTGCGACCGGATGTCCAAAACGATTCCAGGCTACGGTCATAATGCAGAAAAAGGAGATAAACATGAGAGCTGCCATCACCATGCTGAAAAAACTTTCGAACTTACCAAATCCGTAATTGAAGGTTTCGGTGGAATTGGTTTCGACTTTTCTAAAGCCTTGCCAGGCAATAAAAATTGCCGCGAAATCAAGAAATGTAGCTGCGCTATCTGCCCATAATGCCAAAGAATTAGCCGTGTTTGCCAGGAAGATCGTTAATCCTACGCTTATCGCTCCACTCACTACACCGATAGCGGCAACGGTCGATTTTTTAGATGTACTCATATTTCCGAATATTCTTGTGCCAGGTGATTTTTTATCCGATCACCCGGCAGCCAACGCCTTCATACTTTTTTTATAATTCCGGAGTGGTTTCTTTTTCCGTCTGCTTTTTCACATCGCTGCGAATAAAGGGAATCGAGTGATTCCGGAACAGAATCATACATTCATTATTCGACGATTCCAATTTGGGGAAAAAGATAAAACCGGATTTTTGTGCACCGGGATGTAATGTCCCGAAATGAAGCGAATAAGTGATCAGATTTTTTTTAGCATCCCGCCATTTTTCCAGCGTATTTCTTTGCTCTTCCAAAAATTCTTCTCTGTTCCTTGGTTGTCTTTCATTTTCCTCGATGTGATCGATCACCAGATATTCTATCTGTTTAGGAAGCAGCAGCGATTCGATATATTCTTGAGAAATGACGTCGAATTGATTCCCGTTCTCGTCCAGCAAAACGATGTCGCCTTGCGAAATTTCCATGGTTTCAGAAGAATTGTTTTTGATCGAAACATAGAAAGTGGTAAAGTAATCGGTTAAATTTTGTGGTTCCTTGATCCAATACTTGTTTTCCACGGCAAAGGTAACATCTTTGTTTTTGAGAATGGCAAAATCATCGGAAATGGAAATATCCGGAGTTTGAATGGGAACATATTTGATTGAGCAGGAAAAAAATACGATGCTCAAAATTCCCCATATGATAAGAATCAAAGACTTTTTCCGCATAACGACTCCCTTTATTTTCGGAAATAAGTAGAGGTGACTTTTTATCATCACCTCTACACTGCGAACTGAAAACTATTTATCCTTATTTATTCGTCAAGGTCAAAAATCCAGAGTCAGTTCTTCATTCTTGGGTTTTCTACCTCTTTTTTGAGGTTCGGTATCATCATCGTCGGAATCATCGGCAGCTTCATTTTCGTCTTCATCAAAGTCGGATTCGGCAGTAAATTCTTTTCTGTCGCTGTCTTCCTCTTCTTCCGTATCACGTGCGTCGAACAACTCTTCGTCCTCGCCCTCTTGATCTTGAACATCGCTTATTTCATCTTCAGAGGTATCCTCCGTAGAATAATCTCCATTTTCCGATTCGATTTCGGTATCATTTCCTTCCGGGATTTCGCCTTCCATTTCCTCGTCGGATTCATCTTCAGCAACTATGCGAGCTACATCGAAGACTTTGTCATCTTTGTTCAATTCGATCAGTTTTACACCCTGAGTATTGCGACCGATCACGGAAATTTTATCCACAGCCTGGCGGATAATCATGCCATCTTTGGTCACAATCATCAAATCATCGTTATCGACCACTTCCAAGAGAGCCATCATAAAACCGTTTCTTTGCGTGGTTTTCAGTGTGATTACGCCTTTGGAACCTCGCTTGGTTACTTTGTAATCGCTGATTTCGGAACGCTTGCCGAAACCGTTTTCACTGATCGCCAGCAATGTACCTTCACGTTTCACCACGACCATTGCCACCACTTCGTCATCATCTCGCAGGCTGATTCCGCGCACACCCTGGGAATTTCTTCCCATGGAACGGGCATCGGCTTCGTGGAAACGATTGGCATAACCGCCTTTGGTTGCCAGGATGATGTCGTTGTTTCCTTCTGTGATCTGGGCATCGATCAATCGATCATTTTCCTGTAATTTGATGGCAATTATTCCATTGACACGCGGACGACTGAACGCATTCAATTCGGATTTTTTCACTGTTCCGTTTTTGGTAACCATCGTTACGAAATGCGGTTGCTCAAAATCACGCACGGTAACGAAAGCTTCGATTTTCTCATCTTTTTCCAGCGACAGCAGATTGACGATCGCCTTACCGCGAGCCAGTCTGCCTACATTCGGAACACGATGAACTTTCAGCCAATAACATTTTCCAAAATTCGTGAAGAACAGAATATAAGCATGAGTGGAAGCCACAAAAATGCTTTCGGTGAAATCATCCTCTTTCATATTCGTGCCTGCCAGACCTTTGCCACCTCGACCTTGTTTCCTGTAAGTATCGATGGGAAGACGTTTTATGTATCCACTATGCGAGATCGTGATCACCATTTCTTCGTCGGCAATCATATCTTCGGTGCCGATGTCGGCTGTACCTTCCAAAATGATGGTGCGACGCGGGTCTTTGTACTTTTCTTTGATTTCCAGCATCTCACTTTTTATGATGTCCATTCGCAATTCACGTTTTTCCAGAATGCCTTTTAACTTGGCGATTTGCGCTAACAATTCCTGATATTCCTCTTCCACCTTTTCTCTTTCCAAACCGGTGAGTTTTTGCAGTTTCATCTCCAAAATGGCTTTTGCCTGAATTTCGCTTAAATGAAATTTCTGCTGCAAATTATCACTGGCTTCCTGAGTATTTTTGGAAGCACGAATCGTGGCAATTATCTCGTCGATATGATCCAAAGCGATACGGTAGCCTTCCAAAATATGAAGACGGGCTTCCGCATTTTTTAGTTCAAATTCCGTACGACGAACCACTACTTCATGACGGAATTTCACGAAATTTTCGATCAATTCTTTCATGTTCAACACTTTGGGAACGCCGTTTACCAGAGCACGATTATTTACTGCGAAGCTGCTTTGCAGTTGTGAATATTTGTAAAGCTTATTGAGAACGGCACTGCCTTCGGCATTACGTTTAACGGTGATGACGAGACGCATTCCCTGGCGACCGGATTCATCTCGGATGTCGCTGATGCCTTCGATCTTATGCTCTTTCACCAAGCTCACGATCTTATCGATGAGCAGAGTTTTGCTAAGAACGTAAGGAATTTCCGTGACCACAATCATTTCGGTACCGTTGTTTTTGGTTTCGATGTTGGCTTTTCCCCTGACGATGAGATGTCCGTTTCCGGTTTGGAAATAATCTCTAATTCCTTGCGTACCAATAATATATCCGCCGGTGGGGAAATCCGGTCCTTTGATATACTTCAATAATTCCAGTGGCTGGATGTCGGGATTATCCACGTAAGCGATCACGCCATCACATATTTCCCTGGCATTATGCGGAGCCATGTTTGTAGCCATACCCACCGCAATACCGGACGAGCCGTTTACCATCAGATTAGGAAATTTGGAGGGGAAAACGACCGGTTCCTGCCTGGTTTCATCGTAGTTGGATTGAAAATCGACTGTTTCTTTATCGAGGTCTTCCATCAGATCGACGGCTGCTTTTTCCAGCCTGGCTTCGGTATAACGCATGGCGGCGGGTGGATCGCCATCCTGAGAACCAAAGTTTCCCTGTCCGTCCACCAGTGTATATCTCAAGCTCCAGGGTTGTGCCATCCTGACCAAAGTAGGATAAACTACCTGTTCGCCGTGGGGATGATAGTTACCAGAAGTATCACCGGCGATTTTGGCGCATTTTCGGAATCCCTTTCCCGGAACCAGATTTAATTCATTCATCGCATAAAGAATACGACGTTGAGAAGGTTTCAAGCCATCTCTTACATCAGGAAGTGCTCTGGAAACAATCACGCTCATCGAATATTCGAGGTATGCCTTTTTCAGAACGTCTTCGATTTCAAATACTTCTATTCTTGATCTGTCGTGTATCATGTTTCCTCCCTATACGCTGACATTGGCAAATTGTGCATTTTCTTCGATGAATTGACGTCTGGGTTCCACTTCGTCACCCATCAAAATCGTGAACATTCTGTCTGCTTCGATCGCATCGTCGATTTTTACCGAAGTCAGAATTCGTTTTTCCGGATCGAGAGTCGTTTCCCACAATTGATCGGGATTCATCTCACCCAGACCTTTATAACGCTGAACATGAGCGCCTTTGGCGCCGCCGACTTCTGCCAGTGCTTCGTCACGTTCTGAAACAGTATACACATATTTTTTCACCTTGCCTTTCTTGATGAGGAAAAGTGGCGGTTTGGCGATGTAAACATGACCGTATTCGATCAACGGACGCATATAACGGAAGAAGAATGTCAGCAACAAAGTGGCGATATGCTGACCGTCCACGTCGGCATCTGCCATGATGACGATTTTGCTGTAACGCAATTTTGTAATGTCGAATTCATCGCCGATACCGGCACCCAGCGCCAGAATTACCGGCTGGATTTTATCGTTATTCAACACTTTATCGATACGTGATTTTTCCGTGTTCAGCATCTTTCCCCAAAGCGGTAGAATTGCCTGGAACGTTCTGTCACGTCCCATTTTTGCCGAGCCGCCTGCCGAATCTCCCTCTACCAAAAAAATTTCGGTTTGGGAAGGATCCTGAATGGAGCAGTCTGCCAGTTTCCCAGGCAGATTTCCGCTTTCTAAAACGGATTTTCGGCGGGTAAGTTCACGGGCTTTACGGGCTGCTTCGCGGGAGCGTGCACCCAAAATAGCTTTCAGAGAAATTTCTTTGGCTTCGGCAGGATGTTCTTCAAAATAAACCATGAGTTTTTCATAAACGATGGAATTGACGATTCCTTCCACATCGCTGTTCTGCAATTTGGTTTTGGTCTGTCCTTCAAACTGTGGATTCGTAATCTTTACGCTGATCACGGAAGTAATTCCTTCACGAATATCACTGCCGCCGGGAATGATTTTCTCATTTTTCAGCAGATTGGCGTTCTTGATGTAAGCATTTACCGCTCGTGTGAGTGCCGATTTAAAACCACTGAGATGCGTCCCGCCCTCGATGGTATTGATGTTATTGGCAAAGCTGTAAATCACTTCCTGAAAACCCTCGTTGTATTGGATGGAAATCTCGAATTGCAATCCTTCCTTTTCACCTTCGATGTAAATCGGTTCGGCAAAAAGTACTTTCTTATTTTCATTCAGGAATTTAACGAAGGAATTGATGCCGCCTTCGTAACGAAATTCATGAGATTTATTGGATTCCTCATCTTTCAGGATTATGTGAATACCACGGTTCAGAAAAGCCAATTCCCGCAACCTGACTGCCAGATAGTCGTAACTGAATTCAACCGTCTCAAAAATGGTGGAATCGGGTTTAAAAGTGGTTTTTGTACCGGTTTTTTCCGTCGTCCCGACCACGTTGACTTCCGTGACGGGAATACCTCGTTTGTATTCCTGATAATAGATTTTACCGTCTTTATAAACTTCCACCTGCAAATCTTCCGAAAGAGCGTTCACCACAGAAACACCCACGCCGTGTAAACCGCCGGAAACTTTGTAGGATTTGTCATCGAATTTTCCGCCGGCATGCAGAATGGTCATAACCACCTGCAGAGCAGATACTCCTTCGGTTTTGTGCATTTCCACCGGAATACCGCGTCCGTTGTCTTCGATCGACACATAACCGTCGGTACGAATGTTCACTTCGATCCAATTACAATATCCGGCAAGAGCTTCGTCGATACTGTTATCCACTACTTCATACACCAGATGATGCAGACCGCGTTCACCGGTGCCGCCGATGTACATTGCCGGGCGTTTTCTTACTGCTTCAAGACCTTTTAGAACTTTGATACTCGTGGCTGTATAATTTTGATCTGTCATAGTTCCTTACCTCTTTTTTATATTTATTAATTATTATATATTATAATTAATTTATGGGTCTATTTGAATTTTCTGCTTATATGTGTCAATTAATTTATTTATAAAAAGTTAGAGATAATTCAGGCTAATTCCGCTTTCTGTTTCTTTGTTCATAAATCATTATATTTTATATATTTATGAATGCAATTTATACAAACAAAAAAAAACCACCCAAAAAATGAGTGGTTTTTCCAAATATTTAGTCACTACTTCAGGATTTTATTCCTCTCCATCCAGCAGATTTCGCCACTTATTATTGGACGAAGACGACGATGAATACTCACCCAAACTGATGATCACATCGACAGAACTCCGCCTGGCAATCAGTTCGTCTGCCATCGGTTGAGAATAGACGACTTTCCCTTCTTCCACATCGTCGGAGTAACGATAGATTTTTTTACCGAGAGTTAAACCGACATTTTCGAGTTTCAGTTTTGCTTCCACCACTTTCAGGTTATACAGGAAAGGTATCCTTACCATTTCCGGTCCGTTACTCACCGCTACATCCACTGTGCGAAAGCGTTTTGTCAAAATGTTCGGATGCGGATTTTGCGAGATAATTTTACCTTTCTCAAATTCGTCGTTGTTCACTACTTCGATCTCATGCAGATAAAGATTATTTTCGTTACAGATTTTCTGAGCCACATTATAATCCAGATTGATCAGATTCGGTACTTCGATTTCGTTTCCGCTTCCCACCACAATTTTCATGATAATGTTGATAAGAAAAAAACCGGCAACGAACAAAACTATGATTATCAGACAAGCCTGGACGACTGATTTCACTTTATTCATGGGAAAATCTCCTTAACCGAGCTTTTGCATTTTGGCGGCAAAAGCGCCATCCATATTATGTTCAAACGGCAGCGTTTTCAGGTAGCCGTTGGAAGTAACTTTTTTATTTAAAACAGTTTCAGCCGGAATAAGCTTGAATGCTTTATTTCTAGCCAGGAATTTTTCGATCTGCTCTTCGTTTTCCGCCTGATTCAAGGTGCAAGTACTGTAAACAAGATAACCGCCTTCTCTGGTAAAAGCAGCTCCCAAACGCAAGGCACTTTCCTGCAATTTTAGCAGTTTATTCATATCCTGATTCAGCTGCCATCTCAATTCGGCTTTCTTTTGAAAAACGCCCCAACCCGAACAGGGAACGTCGATCAAAACCCGATCATAAGCGGGAGCAACCGGACCGTAACTAAAGGCATCCGTAGCGATCGGTTTCACGTTCGTCAATTTCAGTCTTTCCAGATTCTGTTTCATTTTTTTTATTTTGTTGGGAATTTTATCTATGGCGATCACTTCGCCGGAGTTAAGCATCATTTCGGCAGCATAAGCAGCCTTCCCGCCAGGAGCGGCAAAAAGATCGAGAATGGATTCATGTACTTCCGGCTGCATTAACTCTACCACCAAAGCAGCAGAAGTATCCTGAATGGAATAATAGCCCTCGCTGAAAGCAATGTCATTCAGTACGCTTTCCGCCTGATCCGTAATAAAAATATTGGGAGAATAAGTGCTGTTGATCAAGTTTATATCGCGGCGGGCAAAATATTTATGCAGCCGCTCCGGATTGGTGGCAACCGTGTTGGTACGAAAATGAAGTTTGGGTGCCCGGTTGTAATAATCGCATAAACGGATCGTGGTTTCGTATCCCCAGTATTGCAGCCATGCCCGGATTATTGCTTCGGGAAAGGAGAATTTCTCGCAGATCATCGCAAGATCATCATCGGGATAAATCACTTCCGGATCGCGCAAATAAGAGCGCAAAACCGCATTCACAAAGTCGGCGATTTTTTCACCGTAAAGTTTTTTTGCCAGGTCCACGGTTTCGTTCACTGCTGCATGTTCGGGAATGCCATTCGCATAAATAAGTTGGTACAATCCTAAATAGATCAGGATTTTAAACTTGAGATTCGTATTTTCCCACCTTTTTTTTTCGGTATGAAAAGAAGCAGTATAATCGAGGTTGCGATACATTTTGATCACACCTTTCACCAACAGATATAGCAGTTGAGACTCTTCGCCGGCTTGCCTGATTTTTTGATTCATCTGTTGGAGCAGTTTGTCGGAAAATGCCGATTTAGAAAGCACCGTCAGGATTATTTTATACGATTCCAGCCTTATATTTACCATAATATAATTCCGCTTAATTATCTAAAAAATAACAATATTCGCTCAAATCTTACTTTTCTTATAAAGTGCTTTGATCGCAGCTTTAATAATTTCTTCGGATGTTTTAAAATCGTTTTCTTTCAGGAGAACCGCAATGGATTTTCGCACTTCAAACTGTCTGTAACCCAGCGTGACGAGAGCAGTTTCGGCTTCCATTACAATGTCTTTATCACCCGAGGTGGACATGAGGTCAGATAAATCCGCTATGCTGCCCACCTTATCTTTCAATTCGATGATAAGTCTTTCCGCAGATTTTTTGCCGATACCGGGAATTGTAGCGATCAAACCGATATCGCCCGCCTGAATTGCCCGGATGAAATCCTGCACCGATAAACCGCTTAAAATGGCTAACGCCAATTTGGGACCGATCTTGGAAATCGAGATCAGCTGACGAAATACATCCCTTTCTTCTTTGCTGAAAAAGCCGAATAATCTGACTCCATCGCTCTCATTGAATGAATAATGAATGAACAACCTGGCTTTTTTGCCGTTATCAGGTAATTTATCGAAAGTACTGAGCGGAATATGAACGAAATAACCGACGCCATTGCAGTCTATTACCACGTTAACCGGTTCTTTGGCTGTAACGATTCCATCCAGAAAAGCGATCATTGCCACCTTCCCTTATTAAATTGACACAGAGCGATTGCCAGCGCATCCGTGGCATCCTGAGTGGCAGCAGAAAGCTTCAGATTCAGGATTTTCTGGATCATAAACTCGACCTGCTCTTTGGAAGCATTCCCATTTCCCACCACAGATCGTTTAATCTCACGGGGCGAATATTCTTTAACTTCCACTTTTCCCTGCGCCAATGCCAACATAATCACACCTCTGGCATGACCGAGTGTAAAGGCGGATTTGATATTTTTCCCATAAAATATGGTCTCCACTGCTGCAATATCCGGTTTATATTCATCGATTACGTTCTTAATTTTCTCGTAGATAACCGTCAATCTTTTTTCCAGGCAGTCGGTAGTATCGGTTCGGATGATATCGCAGCCGGCAGCGACGATTTTCCTGTTTTCCACCTGCAGGATGCCATAGCCACAAATCTGGCTGCCGGGGTCGATTCCTAAAATTATCAATGATTCTCCGAAAGAATTATTCCTGAGATAAACTCTCCATCACTTCTTCGGAAATTTCAAAATTAGCGTATACTTTCTGTACGTCGTCCAAGTCTTCCAGGTTATCCAATAATTTCAATAACTTAGCGGCGACATCGTCGGCATTGATCATGTTTTTGGGAACTCTGGTCAACTCTGCTTTTTCTATTTTAAAATTCAAATCTTCCAGATTCTTCAGTACGGTGTGTAGTTCCTGATAATCGGTATAAACCTCGAAAACATCGTCATCTTCCGATGTAAAATCTTCGGCACCGGCATCCAAAACCGCCATCATTACTTCATCTTCATCCAGGTTATCCCGGGCTATTTCGATCAAGCCTTTCTGCTCGAACATCCAGGCTACTGCGCCGCTTTCTGCCATGGCACCGCCGAATTTGGCAAAACAATGTCTGATTTCGGAAACCGTACGCTGTTTATTATCGGTAAGCGTTTCCACCAGAATTGCCACGCCGTTATGTCCGTAGCCTTCGTACAGATAGTTTTCGTAATTTACGCCTTCGATTTCGCCAGTACCGCGCTTGATGGCTCTATCCACGTTGGCATTCGGCATGTTATTTGCTTTGGCGTTAGCGATTGCCAATCTCAATCTGGGATTGGAATCCGGGTCGCCGCCGCCATCACGAGCTGCGACGATAATTTCTTTCACGATACGGGTAAATATTTGACCCCGTTTTGCATCGGCTGCACCTTTTTTGTGCTTTATAGAACTCCATTTGCTATGTCCGGACATTTATTCCTCCATCTGGTATAAATAAACAGCCCTGTAGAGTGATAAAACAGGGCTGCTACTAAATTTCATCTTCTATTCGTCTCGTTTATTTGCTTCATCTATAACTTTTGTAGCGATTTCATCCGGAACTTTTTCGTAATGTGAAAAAGACTGCATGAATTTTCCGCGTCCCTGGGTAAGGGATTTCAAAGCAGGATAATAATTAAATAATTCTGCCAATGGCATTTGAGCATTCAAAATCTGTTTCTTGCCTTTTTGTTCCATACCCATAATTTTGCCGCGGCGGGTGGAAACATCACCCATCACATCTCCCATATATTCATCGGGAATGATGATCTGAACGTTATGTACAGGTTCCAATAAAATTCCCTTTGCTGTTTCGAAGGCTTTTTTCAAGCATTGCCAGGTAGCAATTTTGAAAGCCATTTCCGAAGAATCGACATCATGGAAACTGCCGAAATAAACATCCACGGAGATATCCACGATCGGATTTCCGGAAATGATTCCGTCTTTTAATATTTCATTCAAACCCTTTTCGATTGCCGGAATGAATTTACTGGGAATGGTTCCGCCCACGACCGAATTGATGAATTGGAAACCTTCACCGCGCTCGAGTGGTTTCACTCTGAAATAAACCTCGGCATACTGTCCCTTTCCACCGGATTGTTTTTTGTGTTTATAACTTACGTCGGCATTACCGCGGATCGTTTCTCGATAAGGAACGGACGGCGTTTTAACCGTTGTATCGATTTTAAAACGGGAACGCAATCTCTTCTGGATAAGACCGATCTGCTGTTCGCCGATACCGGCTAAAATATTTTCGTTCGTTTCGGCATTCATGTTCATATTGATGGTAGGGTCTTCTTCCAGGAATTTTGCGAGCGAAGCACCGATCTTGTCTTCATCACTTTGATTTACGGCTTTAATTGCCTGCCAGAAAACCGGTGTGGGAAGTTCCACCTTCGGCATCTGCAATTTCGATCCCACATTGACGAGTGTGTTAAATCCGCGTGCCACCTTTATTTTCACCAAACCGCCGATATCGCCGGCTTTCAGCTCGCTCACATCTTTTCGGTTCTTTCCCACCACAGTACTGATCGTACCGATTCTGTCCTTATTATCTTTTTCGGAAACGTAGATATCCATACCCGATTTCAGAATTCCCGAGAAAACACGAACATAAGCAATATCACCCACATTGGGATCGGAGAATGATTTAAAAATGAAAGCAAAAAGATTTCCGTTATCATCGAAAACGAGTTCTTTTTCTTCTCCGCCGTCCAACGTGATAAGCGGAACATCCTGCGAACCGGGAAGGTAATCGACGATAGCATCCATTACTTCTTTCACAGCGATATCGTGAGTGGCAGAGCAGGCAAAAACCGGCAGCACATTGCCCTTGATAATGGCTTTTCTGATGCCGTGCGAAAGTTCGTCGTCGGTCAATTCACCCACTTCAAAATATTTTTCCAGAAGT
>DAISYT010000037.1:9523-11761 GCA_036825175.1 Candidatus Cloacimonadota bacterium | reverse complement strand
CAGAAGTTCGGCGAAATTTTC
Organism: Candidatus Cloacimonadota bacterium; assembly: GCA_036825175.1. Lineage (GTDB taxonomy): Bacteria > Cloacimonadota > Cloacimonadia > Cloacimonadales > TCS61 > B137-G9. The sequence goes on along the minus strand of DAISYT010000037.1, from coordinate 11,740 downwards.
GTAACCGATGGCACAGGCAATCGAAAGTCCGATGGAGCCCCAAAGCGAAAATCTGCCTCCCACCCAATCCCAAAAAACGAACATATTTTCAGGATCGATACCGAATTCTTTTACCTTTTCGCTATTGGTGGAAATCGCCACAAAATGCTGTTTTACAGTTTCTTCCCGCTGAGCTTCGTTCAGGAACCACTTCTTCGCCGTGTTGGCATTGAGCATGGTTTCGCTGGTAGTGAAAGTTTTGGAAGCGATCAGGAAAAGAGTGGTTTCGGGATCGAGATGACGCAGCACTTCCACGATATGAGTCCCGTCCACATTGGAAACAAAATGAACGTTGAGATTTACTTTTTTGTACGGTCTCAAAGCTTCGGTAACCATGAACGGTCCCAAATCGGAACCGCCGATGCCGATGTTTACGATGTCCGTGATAGCTTTGCCGGAGTATCCCAGCCAGGAACCGGAAATTATTTTTTCGGAGAATTCCTGCATTTTTTGCAAAGCTGCCTGTACTTGCGGCATCACATCTTCGTGCTCGAAATAGATGGGAGAATCCGCATGATTGCGCAGTGCCACATGCAGAACCGCCCGATTTTCCGTTTCATTGATTTGATCGCCGCGGAACATTTTGTCGATGGCATCTTTCACATCCGTTTCTTCGGCTAAGTTCAGCAGAAGCTGCATGGTTTCCGGCGTGATGATATTTTTGGAATAATCGAACAGAATGTCGTTAAACCGAAGGGAAAAACGGTTGAATCTTTCCGGATCTGCGGCAAAAAGATCACGCATGTGTACGGACTTCATCACGTTATAATGTTCCTGCAATTTTTCCCAGGCTGGTGTTTGGGTCGGATCGATTTTTTTCAATTTTTCATCATTTTCATAAAGGTTCATTTCTACCTCATATTACAAAATATCTTTATATTTTTTCTCTTCAATCATACAATCTATTAATCCAAATTTTAAACAGAGGATTCTCGAACTTATATGCACCATTCGGTTTCAAAAGTATCGTTTTTTGTATCAAACTGTTTAGCGTGGTTGTAACTGTTGATTTGGGCGGAAGATCGTATTTTGTAGCGGTTTCCGTAGAAAGAATGTTTTGCTCTTTTTTATCACTAAGAGCATAGAGTACTTTTCTCTGGTTTATATTCAATTGTTCGTAAATTGTGCGGAAAGCATCAGACTGACTTTGCATTACATTCGACAACCAGATTTCCTGAAAATTCTCATCCTGAGGTATCTGCTGACTGATAAGATTCCAAACAACATAAGCCAAATACTGAGTATAATGCGGATGGCATTCGGTGATTTGCAAAATATCTTCGATCACGAAAGAACGAATTTCCAAGCCGGTTTCCACAAACATATCATGAACATATGCTGTTAACTCTTTCTCCGGGATCGGACCAAGATTCATTTTTTCACCAAATTGGAAAAAAGGTGATTTCACATCGGAAAAAATTGAATTCATCAGAGATTCTTTGCTTCCTAAAAAAATGTAACTAACATTCTGCTGATGTTGAAAAATAGACCGCATTATATTTTTCAGGAAAGGGTCGAGCCTTTCGATTTCCTGAAATTCATCGAAGGCGATACAAATGGGTTTATGAAAATCAATTTTTTGTGGCAAATCCAGGATCGATTCGATGGTTTGAGAAAATTCCGCCTTTTTGATATCCACGCCTATCGACGGTTGTCCCGAAGCATCCAAAGAAACAGTAGGAGTAATATTCTTCAGATAGCCGGTTAACTTCTTTAATATAAGCGTAATATCCTGTTTGAAAGAGAACAATTCGTGGGTAAGCACATTCAAATACTTAACGGCAAACTCCTTCTCATCCCTGATATTGAACAGATCGAAATAGATAGTTTTTATATCCGAAATTTGCGAGAAAGCTTTCATAACTAAAGATGTTTTTCCAAAACGACGTGGTGAATACAGCCAAAGTGAATTTCCACTTTGGATGGCATTAATCAATTCTTTTAGCTCTTTTTGCCTATTACAGAACTGTTTATCCCGTACCACTCTGCCAAACCGGAATGGATTTTCCATTTTTCCTCCAGTGCGTAAATTTACGGTCCGTATTTTTACAAACTGGCTTTATACGTCAATAACATTTTATTTTTAAATAAAATAAACATGTCATTGTGCTTATCAAATGCATGAAAATATTCAAACATCTTCGGTGCGTAAATTTACGGTCCGCAATTTTACGTACC
>DAISYT010000037.1:0-9423 GCA_036825175.1 Candidatus Cloacimonadota bacterium | reverse complement strand
TTATTCCAGTTCAAAACTCTCACCGAATTTTGGAATTTCCACCTTCCAGTTATACGTTTTTTCGATCTTTTCTGCCATCGATTGGCTGGCATCAGCTTCACCATGAACCATGAAAGTAGTTTTCGGTTTTTTATTGAACGGCATCAGCCAAGCCAGCATTTCATTGTAATCGGCATGTCCGGAAAAGCCGTCGATCATCTCGATACGTGCATTTACAGGTACTTCTCTTCCATGAATTTTTACAGTTTCCTTCTTATTTTGAAGTGTTCTGCCGCGGGTTCCTTCTGCTTGATAACCGGTAAGTAATACCGTATTTTTCGGATCGGGCAGACGCTGTGCCAAATGATGTAAAATTCTGCCGGCTGTCACCATGCCACTGGCGGAAATTATTATGCAGCCGGATTTATGTTCATTGATGCTTTTCGATTCTTCCTGGGTGCGGCAAATATGCAGGTTTTTAGGTCGGAAGATGTTCTTTCCCGCCATTTTTTGCATTCTGGTATAAAGATCGAAATCGCGAATATGATCTTCAAAAATTTGCAGAGTTTCGATTGCCATGGGTGAATCCACGAAAATCGGATAGGACGGGATTTTTCCTTCATCTTCCAATAAACGTAAAAGATAAAGCAGGGTTTGCGTTCTGCCCACACTGAAAGCCGGAATCACCAACGAGCCGCCACGCTGCATACTGGAATTGATAGCTTTTACCAAATCTTCCACCGGTTCCACAGATTCATGCAAGCGATTGCCATACGTGGATTCCAGGATCAGATAATCGACGTTATAAACCTGGGAAGGTTCGTTCAAAACGGGAATTTCGGGACGTCCCAGATCACCGGAAAACACGATCTTGCGAGACATTTCATCCGTTTTGGTTTTGATGTCGAGAAGAGCAGAACCCAGAATATGACCGGAATCGTGAAACTTGATGCGGGTTTTATCCGAAATCCAGAAAAAATCGCCGAAATGAAGCGGGTGAAAAAGTTGGATGGCTTTTTCGGCATCTTCCGTAGTATAAAGCGGCAGAGCCGGAGAATGTTTGGAAAAGCCTTGATGATTTGCCCATCTGGCGTCCTCTTCCTGAATGTGAGCGCTGTCTTTCAACATCACTTCACAAAGTTCTGCCGTAGCATGTGTGCAGATGATTTTTCCTTTAAAGCCTTCTTTCACAAACTTGGGCAAATAACCGCTGTGATCGATATGAGCGTGAGTAAGCAGAATATAATCGAACGAAGCGGGTGCAACGGGAAATTTATCCCAATTCCTTAAACGGTTTTCTTTGGATCCCTGAAACATTCCGCAGTCGATCAGCAGATTTTTGCCATCGATTTCCAACTGGAAACGTGAGCCGGTAACGGTGCCACAGGCACCGAAAAATGTTAATTTTGGCATTTAGTTTTTCCTTTTATTATTTTTATTAATTTTCCATCTAATTATTCTTTTTCTCGATCTAATTCTAAAAACTCTTACTCATAATAACATAAGCGCTTACGTTATTATAGTGTTAATTTTTTCGATCTTCTCGATCTAACTTACTCAAATATAATCCATCTAGCATGTTTTCCACTTTTTCCATTATTAATAACAGTTTTGTCTCGCCGAGACATATCATATAAAAGGTTTCTTAATTTATTCCTTTTTTGAGTTTCATCCAGAATATCCGGCAATTTCGGCATTAGCAACAATTCAATATCGTGCCTGGTTGCTGATTTGTATGTTTTTAAATATTCGATAATCAGCTTTTCCATTTCCATCCGAACCTCCCAATAAGCTGAATCCATTTGATCGGAAGCATTTTATTCTGCAAGGAAATTATTCTGCCGTTCCCAATAAAAAAGCCCCAATCCAATACACCGGATCGGGACTTTTCAGTTCGAGGGGAATGAACTAATCTATTTTTCTCTATTCATATCTCAGAGCATCGATCGGATTCAAATTCGCTGCTTTGCGAGCCGGATAATATCCGAAGAAAATACCCACCGCCGCCGCAAAAACCACCGATAAAACCACGATGCCGGGAGAGATGACGGTAATGATACTTGTAAATTTATTCATCACCGAAGTTATGATTACAGCCAGCAAAATACCGATAATACCTCCGATCAGGCTGAGGGTGATGGATTCCGTTAAAAACTGGGTCAGCACATCTTTGCTCCGTGCTCCGATGGAAAGACGAATTCCGATTTCCCGCGTACGTTCGGTAACGGAAACCAGCATGATATTCATAATGCCGATCCCGCCGACCAGCAGGGAAACTCCGGCGATTGCTCCTAAAAGCAGCGTTAAGGTTTCCGAAGTCTCGGAAGCCATTTCCGTAATTTCCGATTGGCTGTTCACATGAAAATCATCATCTTCGGAATTTTCTATTTTATGTTCCTTACGGATAATTGTTTCGATTTCTGCCTGTGCTGCATCCATATCGTCGGTGGAATTAGCACTCACATAAATCATATCGATAAAATCTCCGCCTTTCAAACGATATAAAACCGTGGTGGAAGGAGCCAGAATCACATCGTCCTGATCCATTCCCATACCGGATTCACCTTTTTCTTCCAACACCCCGATCACCGTAAACGGAGTGTTTCTAATCCTGATTCTTTGACCGACCGGATCGGTATCCGGAAATAATTCATCGACGATAGTTTGTCCCAACACGGCTATTTTTTTCTTTGCTTTGATATCTTTCTCGGTAAAGAAAGTGCCGGACGATAATTCCCAATCTTTGATATCCGGATATTGAGTCGAAACGCCGTAAACCGTGGTATTCCAGTTACTTTCTCCGCCGATGATCTGAGCAGAAGCCTGAATTACCGGGGACACATATTTTACGTGCTCAGCTTCTTTGGTTATAGCATCGCAGTCGGAAAGTTTCATTTTATTAAAACTGCCTTCTCCACGATGAACTCCGCCCATTCTGCTACCGCCGGGACGTACCATCAGAAGGTTGGTTCCCAGCGAATTGATCTGCTCGGTTATACGCACGGAAGAACCTTGTCCTACCGCTATCATCACGATTACAGAACAAACGCCGATGATGATTCCCAGCGAAGTGAGGGCACTACGCATTTTATTTTTCAGGATGCTTTTAAATGATATTTTTAGAATTCTATACCACTTCATCTTCATCTCCAATCAGCGCAGCCAGAATTTCGTCTGCTTTTTGGGGAACGGCAATTTGCACGTCTTCGATGATTTTTCCATCCCGCAATTTAATATTGCGTTTGGCAAATTGGGCAATATCCGGTTCGTGCGTTACCACGATGATCGTTTTTCCTTCTTTATTCAATCTTTGAAAAACCGACATCACATCGACCGAAGTACGGGTATCCAGATTTCCGGTGGGTTCATCAGCCAAAATAATAGCCGGATTATTCACGAGGGCACGAGCCACTGCTACACGCTGCTGCTGTCCGCCGCTCAATTGGTTGGGAACGTGATCCAATCTTTCTTTCAGACCAACCGATTGCAAAGCTTTGATGGCTTGTTCCCGCGGATTTTTGATCCTTTCTTTTCTGTCGTACAGAAGAGGAAGTTCCACATTTTCCAAAGCTGTTGTACGCGGAAGGAGATTGAATCCCTGGAAAACGAAGCCGATTTTTTGATTGCGGATATCCGCATATTGATCTTTATTAAGAGAATTCACATTCAGCTCGTCTAAGAAGTAATCTCCATTGGTAGCGGTGTCGAGACAACCGAGTATGTTCATCAAAGTGGATTTCCCGGAACCGGAAGCTCCCATGATTGCCACGAATTCTCCTTCTTTTATGTTTAGATCGACACCGCGCAGAGCGTGCACAACCACATCGCCCACGTGATAGTTCTTCACGATATTTTTCATCTCGATAACTGTTCTCACGTTGAACTCCTAAAACGGTCCCATCATTGGTCTGCCGCCAGGACCGCCACCGTTATTGCTCCTGGAATCGGTGGTTGTGGCGGATTTGCCGGAAGTAGATTTTTTAATAACCTGAGAGCCTTCCTGCAAATGACCGCAATCGCTAAGTTCCGTATTGATATCATCGGTGGAACCGGTTTTGATCAGTGTCATTTTCAGATTTCCATTATCATCCAAATACCAGAGTTTGGGGGCATTCATCATTTCTTCCGGACTCATACCGCCTTTGTGTTGCGGAGGCTGCGTGAGTGTGCTATCTGCAACGGAATCAAGTTTTTGCGGCGGTATTCTATCCTTAGCCATTTCTTTACCGAACAGGAAAGGATCGGGATTAAAAGAGAGAGCGGCATTGGAAACAACTAAGACGTCTTCCTTTTGTTCCACGATGAAATCGATGGTAGCAGTCATTCCCGGCAACAAAAGATCCTGCCGGTTTGGCGCTTCCACCACGACGGTATAATTCACCACATTGGAAATAGTCTCCGGCTGTAAACGCACTTGTTTCACGACTCCTTCAAATTCTTCGTCGGAATAAGCTTCCACGGTAAACTTTGCTTTCATACCGGCATCGATCTTTCCGATGTCACTTTCATCCACATAAGCATAGATTTCCATCTGGGAAAGGTCTTTGGCAATAGTAAACAGGGTAGGTGTCGATAAACTGGCAGCCACGGTTTGTCCTTCTTCGATATCTCGGTTGATTACTTTTCCATCCATAGGGGAACGTATGATCGAATATTTATTAATGTTTAATTCCGCTTTATCCACACTTGCTTCTGCCGAAAGGAAGCCGACATAACTCGACTTCATATTGGTTTCGGAAGTCTTTAATTCTATTTCCGATATATAGTTTTTTTCATACAATTTCTGATCGTTTTCATATTCGGTTTTACTGAGTTCATACTGAGCTTCGGCTTTGATCAACTCTGCTCTGGCATTACGCAGAGTTATGGATAATTGTGTCGTATCCAAAATAGCCAGTATCTGATTTTTCTTCACGTTGTCATTGAAATCGGCATAAACTTTCGTAACGGTACCGGAAAGCTCCGTTCCCACTTCTACGGCGCCGACGGTTTCTAATGTACCGGTGCAGGAAACCAGATTTTCGATATTTCCGCGTTTGATCGTGGTAAACTCATATTGCACTTCCGTCGTTTTTTCTTTTTTATGAATGAAATAATATACAGCTCCTGCGAGCAGGATAATTGTTATTATTAGCAGAACGACTTTTTTCTTCATATCTACCTCATTAATTTCTTTTTGCATTTAGAGACATAATTTTTAGAGAATACCTGCGGAAAAAAAAGAAAAACAAGCTTGTAAGAACAAAAGTAATTTTAATCGAGGGAAGTCCTCGACGCTTTGCGTTAGGGTTGCCCATTTTTCTCCACTAAGTTCAGGTAGATGCCGAAGGCAGAGGGGTGAAATATGGAAAATCCGCTTTTCTGCTTGCTGAAATAAATTTGGCGAAATACCCTTTGGTTCTGTCAGGGGAATAGTCAAATTTAAGGATTTTCTTTATTCTGTAAAATGTTTAGGTGAAAACCGAACCATACAAATGCTTTTTCCGTATGTCTTCCTATCGTCTAAGATTTTCCAATTGACAATTAAAACGCCAACTAACAAAAAGCTTTTTAAGAAAAAATTGGATTATAGAGTGAATGAATAAGTTTAAATATATCTTTTTATTATTGTTAATTTTAGTGCTTTCCTGTACTCAGAGGAAAGAAGAACAAGAAGTGGTGGAAGTCGATCCGTTCCTGTATAAACACGGTGCCTTGCAGAAAGGAGAAACACTGGCAAATGCACTTTTGGCACAAAACATCGACAATACCACCGTCTATAAATTGGTTAACCAATTAAATACTGTTTATAATCTGCGCCATTCTCATCCCGCCGACAGTTTCCTGGTGAAATACGATACGTTGAATGTGATCCATGAACTGCGCTACATGCCGGATAAAATTTATACCTATTGCGTCGTAAAAGATACTGCTGATCAGTATTTTACCTGCATCGACACTCTGCACACGGAAATTAAAATTCAAGTCTGCGCAGGAACTATCGAATCTTCTCTTTGGCAGGCTGTGATCGATACCGGCGCTAATCCGGCTCTGGCTGCGCAGTTTACTCAAATCTTTCAGTGGGATATCGATTTCTTCATCGATCCGCAAAAAGGCGATAAATTCAAAATGACTTATGAAATCAGCGTCGATGATAATGGCGATTATGTGAGAACGGGAGACATCCTGGCTGCTCAATATGCCACCAAAGGTTATGATAAAATCGCTTATTTTTATACCAATGAAAAAGGTTCGACCAAATATTACGATGAAACCGGAAAATCGTTCCAGAAAGCTTTCCTGAAATCTCCTCTCAATTACAAACGTATCACTTCTTATTTCGGCAAAAGGATTCATCCCGTAACCAAGAAAGCCAGTGTTCACAACGGGGTGGATTATGCTGCTGCTTACGGAACGCCGGTGGAAGCTACGGCGGATGGCACCGTTATCTTTGCCGGTTGGAATCCCAACCATACCGGAAATACGGTGAAGATCCGTCATGCTAATGGGTATGTAACACTTTACGGTCATCTCAGCAAGTTTGGAAAATACAAAGTCGGTAACCGGGTACAGCAACACGATATTATCGGTTACGTGGGTTCCACGGGCAGATCGACCGGAAACCACTTACATTACACCATTTATTGCCATGATAAAGCCATCGACCCCTTAAAACTAAAAAACGTTTCAGGTCCTTCTATACAGGAAAAAGAAATGGATGCCTTCCTGCGAACGGTGGATAGATTAAAATGTTATATGATAGAAGGTTATAAAACTATTTATCCGGACAGCACGATGGTGATGGATGCATAATCGCAGTTTATATTTGAGGATGGCAGGTAAAATAATTTTTGCTATCCTTGTTAAAACGATAATTTTAGCACAGCCTGCCACCAAAATTGGGGCAGAAAAGTATTGAGGTGAACGTTGATCAGGCAAATTAAAGTTGACAACAATGCTGCTAATGAATGTTTTTACCAAGATTTTTTTGGTTTTTATTTTCAGAAAAACTGGAAAAAATAAATAAGGAGATACTTATGAAGTTAAACCCTTTTAAATCAGGCAGTTGTCTGATTTTATTGGTTTTTGGCTTCCTGCTCATTCCCTTTTCCTCTCATGCAGCAGTAAATTATGAAGATTGTATCGTTCAAAATTTACAAACGCATGACATTCCGAACGATGACGGTTCAGGGTTGATGATCAGTTGGAAGCCATTGCCAAAAGAGAAGAGAATCATTGAATATCGTGTTTATCGCGGTATTACTCCCGATTCTCTTTTTTATATTGGAAAGATCGATGTAAATGCCACGACCGGCGTAATGGGCGACGAGATGTTTTTTTACGACACCGACTACAACTATTTTCTCGATACGCAAGCTTCCGCCAAGTTACATCATGAAAAAGGTCAGGAAAAAGGCAGTCCGCTTTACAAACGCTATCCGCGTGATATCGATGTGGTGGGTCCACAATTAGAAAACTACAGTATTCTGAGCATCATCGACGAAAAGAGCTTATATTATCGCACCAAGAAAATAGAAGTTCCCGATGAAGACGGTGAAGATAGCAAAGTTTATGCCGGTTTGAAACTGCACAATTTTATCCAACTGGCTAAGAAACTGCTTCCCGATCACGAATATTATTACACAATAGTAGCTGTTAATGAATCCCGTAAATATTATCCTCATGCTGAACCGGTAGTGGGAATCCCGCGTGAAAATGCCCCGGAAAAACTGGAAGAATTTTATGCGGTTTTTGTTCAGGACATGCAAAGACTGCAATTTGAATGGAACCTGGCAAATTTCACAGATGACCACTGGCATCACAGCATTTATATGCTTTCCCAAAAAGATTTACCAAAATTTGAACAATATCTTTCCGAACTAAAGGAAAAAGAACAAAACGATCTGGCGATCAAAGAAGGAACCACCACCACGGTTTACGAACCCAAAACAGAAAATCCGGCTCAGTTGATTTTCCGTCGCGGTAGCGGCTATCCTTATACTCCCAATAAAACGGCTTTCATCGATATCAAAGACGACAGGATCGTCGATGAAGATAATCAAATCGATGTGGCTATAAATACCGGCAATATAGACGATTATCTTTTCGTATTTTCTTTCGATGATTATGCCGGCTACGAATCATTTTCCACTACCAAAGCAGTAGAGAAAATCGATTCTTCCGATTTACCCTCCATCCCCGATTTTATGGTGAGAGATAATCCCGACGATAAAGGTGATTATAACCTGGTAAAATGGGGAAAGCCCACAGTTTATATCACAAATTCTTCCTATTATAACGAAGCAAAAACCAAACTGTTGGTTAACTACGAATTCAAAACAAATGAAGATTATAAAGTACGAAATATTCTGTTCACCGTTTACGACGATAATGGCAATAAGATCGATTACGTGAACGAATTTTATCAGGATAAGAAGATCATTATTCATTTACCCGAAAATGCCAGTAAGGAACAAACGCTTAATTTTGAAATGACTTTCAAATGCAATAACCCCTTACCGGATGATTACAAACTGACTCAGATTTTAAAGTTCGATCCGCAAGCCAGAACTTTGGTGCCCGGTAAAGTCTATTTGGGAAATGAAGACCTGAATAAATATAACTATTACGTTTTCAAAATTAATTATAACAGCGAAGAATTCCGCCTTTCCAAAAAAATTGCCGGTACGGAACGTGAATTGTCCGATAACATCAGAAATGACATCTCCACCTTCAAAGTACTAACCGAATACGATGCCGAGAAAGACCTTTATCTGTTCTCTCCTACCTTCTCGCTTACTAACGATGTTTCAGCCAATTTGTATGCCTCCGAAACGGAGAAAACCAAAAAGCGTTATACCGATGAAATCGCTAAATACACCGCCATGAAAGATACACTGGAAACAGATGCCGATCTGGCAAATGCCGACGCTGCCATCGAATATTACAACAAACAATTAACTGCTTTGAACGATGATCCGATCCTGAAACAAGCTGATAGTTATTCATCTTATAACAGCCGCATTCACTACCTTTCCCAGATCAGAAGATATGCCACACGTTCCTTCGGTTATAAAATCGTAAAGAGTGATGGCATGGGGCATTTCGTGGAATCTGAAGTCCTGGTTCTGGATAAACCGGTGGCAGACCAGAATCTCTATTCTGAAAATCTGCCGGCTTGGGGAACGGAATATTTTATGCCTCATTCCAACTGGTTCGATCGCAGAATGCTGCCGACTTTGATCGCTTCCGTTCTGTTTGGCTACCTGGTTTTCCTGATGATCAACAAAGCCAAGAAAGGAAAAGACCTTTATGTGCGTCCTATCGCCGGTATTCAGGAAATCGATAACGCCATCGGACGAGCCACCGAAATGGGTAAACCCATCTTATTTGTTCCCGGCACTTCGGGAATAAATAAGATGGGTTTACCCATTTCGGTGGCTCGTCCGATGGCGTTATCGATTT
>DAISYT010000036.1:0-11797 GCA_036825175.1 Candidatus Cloacimonadota bacterium | reverse complement strand
TTTGGAAAAGTAATTCTGATAATTATGCAAAAGAGCAATCTGATCTTCCGAGCCGACTTTGATCGCAACGTTCACTTCCCTTCCCGGCGCTATGTTCACCTGTTTACGTAAATTGCGAACAGCCGTTATGCTTTCCTGAATCAATGACATTTCTTTATCGATCTGTTCATCGATCATTTTTTCATCTGTGATGGGGAAACCGGCAATAATAATACTTTCGCTTTCCAGCGGAAAATAATTGCGAATTCCGTGCCAGATTTCTTCGGCAATGAACGGCATGAGAGGCTGTAATAAACGCATGGAAGTCTGGAAAATATCCAAAAGAATGTACTTGGCAGTAAGCTGACCGTCTTTATCTTCTTCGTTATAAATACGGTCTTTGGAAAGTTCCAGATACCAGCTGCAAAATTCTTTCCAGATGAAATCCATCAGAATCGAAGCGGCATCGTTCATGCGCAGGCTTTCGTATTGTTCCGTAACCTGGGCGATCACTTGATGCAAGCGGCTGTAAATCCATTTATCCGCCAGTTCCATTTTCAGGTCTTTTTTATCGGGTAAACCGTCGATTTTTTCCACATTCATCATTATGTAACGATACGCATTCCAAATCTTATTGGCGAAGTTGCGTCCCGTTTCCAGAATTGCATTGGAATAAATGCTGTTCTGCCCTTTGGGCGTATTGTAGATCATGCTGAAACGCAGTGCATCTGCTCCGCATTCATTGATGATATTGATCGGATCGGGAGAATTTCCCAAAGATTTGCTCATCTTTCTGCCCAAATCGTCCAAGACCATTCCATGCAATAAGATGGTATCGAAAGGAATTTTTCCCATGAATTCCAAGGTACTCATGATCATTCTGGCAACCCAAAGATAGATGATGCCGGCTTCCGTAACCAGAAGATTGGTAGGCAGATAATAATCCAGTTCGGGAGTCTGTTTGGGCCAGCCCATCGTGGAGAAGGGCCAGAGCCAACTACTGAACCAGGTATCCAGCACATCTTCATCCTGACGGAATTTCTCGTGTCCGCAATCTGTACATTTATCCGGCATTTCTTTTGCCACGAACATTTTTCCGCAGTTTTCGCAATAATAAGCCGGAATACGATGTCCCCACCAAATTTGCCGGGAAATACACCAATCGCGCACATTCTCCATCCAATGATAATAGACTTTTGTCCATCTTTCCGGCTGGAATTTAATCTTTCCTTCCTGCACGGCTTCGATTGCCGGTTTTGCCAAAGGCTGCATTTTCACGAACCATTGATCGGAAAGATACGGTTCGATTACGGTATCACAGCGATAACATTGTCCCACAGAATGAAGGTGTTCTTCGTTTTTTTCCAGCAAACCTTTTTCCTGCAAAAGTTTTAATACTTTGTCCCGGCAGGTAAAGCGATTCAATCCGCAGAATTCCGGTCCGGCTGTTTCATTCATATTTCCATGTTCATCCATCACGATGATCTGCTCCAGGTTGTGACGCAAACCTACTTCATAATCGTTGGGATCGTGAGCAGGAGTTATTTTCACAAAGCCGCTGCCAAATTCTTTCTCCACATATTCATCGGCAATTACCGGAATTTCCCGGTCGGTGAGCGGCAGCTTCACCATTTTGCCGATAAGATGTTTATATCTTTCATCTTCGGGATGAACTGCCACAGCCGTATCCCCCAGCATTGTTTCCGGTCGGGTCGTGGCAACCGTTAAAAATCCGCAGCCATCTGTGAACGGATAACGAATATGCCAGAGATGACCTTTTTCTTCCTGGTATTCCACTTCATCGTTCGCCAAAGCCGTAACGCAGCGCGGACACCAATTGATAATGCGTTTCCCTTTATAGATCAGTCCTTTTTCGTATAGACGGATAAAGACTTCTTTCACTGCATCGGAAAGTCCTTCATCCATAGTAAAACGCTGACGCGTCCAATCGCAGGAACAACCGAGCTGTTTGAGCTGTTCGATGATGTGTCCGCCCTTTTCTTCTTTCCATTTCCAAACGCGTTTCACCAGCTCTTCCCTGCCGATATCGTGGCGTGTTTTTCCTTCTTTTGCCAGTTCTTTTTCCACCATATTTTGGGTGGCGATTCCGGCATGATCGACTCCCGGAATCCACAAAGTGGGAACGCCGGTCATCCGTTTGTAACGGATCATCACATCCTGAAGCGTGTTGTTCAGAACGTGTCCCATGTGTAAAATTCCGGTCACATTCGGAGGTGGAATCAAGATTGTGTAAGGCTTTTTGGCGGGATCGATTTCCGGTGTGAAATAGCCTTTTTCCAGCCAGTATTTATACCACTTTTTTTCAATTTCCTGTGGTTCGTAGTTTTTATTTATTTCCATTTTTTCATTTCCTTTTTGCTATTTATTTTTGTGTCGAATGGATAATTACCGAAGAAACTCGATTGATATTTGCTTTAGTAATTTGCGAATTCATTTAAGCAATTCATGTGCTTTATTCAGAAAGTTCTGATGCGACGGAAAGCAAATCTCCGGTAATTTTTCCCAATCTACATAGCACGCTTCGGCAGCATCATCGCCGGCACGAAGCTCACCTCCCGTGACTTTCATCAGAAAGCCAAAGGAAATCACCTTTTCATAAAGAGGAGAAAAATCGGAATAATAGCCCAGAAAACTTACCACTGTGCCCTGCAAACCGGTTTCTTCCAGCATTTCATCGATGGCACATTCTTCCGGTGACTGATCGATTTCCACATAACCGCTGGGCAGCGCCCAACCACCGGCATTCGGTGCGAATCGGCGCCTGATCACAACTACCTGATTAGCTTCGTTAACGATAACGCAAGCAGAAGCCGGAATAGGATTTTTGTAATACGTAAATCCGCACTTGGGGCATTTCGGGCGCAGCTTTCCTTCGTGATCCTGTTGCAGTTCCAGTTTATATCCGCACTGCGCACAGAAATTTATACCTGCGTACGATTCAGCCTTTATGCTCATTTTCTATTCCTTCTTTTTCTCGGATTCAAAATTTGTATTATAAATCTCATGTCAAATAGTTTATATAAGAAGAAAATATATCACAAATTAATCAGAATAGCCCACTTCACTATTTTATAGTGAATTTAATTAAATACACCCAAATTGTAATAATTAAAATATTCTTTTTGGAATGAATCATGTATCATATTAATTTTAAAAAAGATAGCGTGGATGTTGTGATAGCATTAAAATGATAAAGTAATTCGCCAAATAATGAGGGTAAGGAGAAAAAAATGAAAAACCTGATAAGCGTATTAGTTTTGATTTTTTTATTTAGTTTGTTGTTTTGTGAGGAAAACACTGGTTTGGATGTAGAGCATTTTTCTTGGCAAAAAGATGAAATCAGGCAAGAAACAAGACCTTTTATTTCAATTTCTCTCGATAATAAAATCATGAACTTCCATTCTGGTAATGAAGCTGAGATAATTTATGATAATTCGATCCCATTCACGCCACAGGATAATCCCACAAATACAGAAGTCACTTTGCACTTCAATTCATCTTATCCTACTTTTTTGATTATAAATAACAATTTTTACATAAACAGTCTTAACGTAACCTGGTTGGATGGATATACCGCAATCTGTTACGTACCGGAAGGTTTCTATAATATTTACACTCTTTTCACTTTATTTAATCCCAGGTTAGTACTTAACTATAGCATTGACCTTACTAACGGAACAACCCAGGAAATTTATATCGATTATGACGAAGCCACGATCCCTATTTCATTGGAGGGATGTGATATAAACGGAAATCCTTTTGAGACAAGCTGGCGATACCATTCTTCATACTACTTCGAGTTTTATGACGATGATTTTGTTCTCTCATTTCATACACTGTCAAATGATATAATCGTTTCTGAGCTGCTTGGAAATTTTCAATTCTATGCCGCTGAGATTAATAGCAATGAACAGGAAACATATGTCACACAATACGGACCAATTAATAGTATCACAAATAATCTGATATTATCTAACGATCCGACCGAATACATTCATCAGAGTCTGTCTTTAATTCTGCCTGATACATATTCGGATTTGAAAGTATCCGTCTCTCCAACATTTTGGACACCCGCTGATCATAGTTATATGTATATGAGTTCCGTTACTTATGCAGATTTGTATAATTGCCAAGGAACGGAATGGCAAACAGAACTTTATATGATGGAGCATCTCGATACATCTTATAATAGTACTTTTAAACTTATTCTCGGTACTCTAAATAATACAGATTTTAATACATTATTATTCAGTGCACCTTTCCATTGTCTACAGGACGGTATTGGCACATTTTACAATGTGCAACCTATCGCCTCAGACTATATATCTCCGAATAACGGCAAAATAGAATTAGGAAATCCACCGATTTTTCAAAAAGTAATTCAACAATTATTTTATAACACATTGACGATTTATCCTGAAATTTACGGCTATAATAATGAATCAAGATCGCTGGATTATGGAATCTCCACTTACAGTTTATACAATTCAAATAATACTTTAATTTCCAACGGAGCATTATCCTCTCTTACGGGAATGTATGTCCCAGACGATGTGTATAGTTTGAAAATAGTCGTTCCACAGGATTCGATCTCAGGTTTGGAAGGCTTCAGTATGCTGATCAACACTTTCGATTCTTCTCTCCAATATCCTAATCCACCTTTAATCAATTCTTTTAAAATATTCAACTCCGGTGGAGAAGTGGTAAATCAGCTTGATCAAAACGAAAATGCTTCGGTAATGTTTACTTTGGCTGATGTTGAATACATTGATGATGTAGCAACTTATTTCCCGGTAATTACCGATTCTGTAAAAGTATTTTGCGGATTGAACGGTTCCGGTTCTATGCAAGAATTTCCGGTGGAATTTTTATGTGAATTCCCTTCAACAGGCTGGTCTTTCGGCAAAGTTTTTTCTGTCGATCTTTCCGATGCTACTAACGATACTGGTATTTATGACTTGCAACTGCATTGCGTTGATAACGAAAATAATTCTGCCGATTTATTTCTTCTCCCCGCTTTTTCTGTGGAAGAAGTAAACGGGATAACCAATAAAGAAATCATATCGGCAAACAGAATCCTTTCTAATTACCCGAATCCCTTCAATCCATCTACAACCATAAGTTTTAACATCGAACAAAATGAAATATACGAACTCTCAATTTTCAACATTAAGGGGCAGAAAATACGTACTTTTTCCAATTACCAAATTACAGATTCCATAAATCAGCAAATCGTTTGGAATGGTTGTGATGAAAATAACGAACCTGTCTCTTCAGGAATTTACTTCTACTGTTTGAAAATCAATGGGAATATTATAGAAAGCAAAAAATGCTTACTCCTGAAATAGAGGACACGTAGTAAGCTTAATTGCAATATTATAATGAATTTAATTCCACCATTTGATAAAACTGCGATAGAAAACACGCATCAGAGTGGGAATATCCATCAGCATATTGGTGTAGGAAGCGTTTGCCAGTGGGCAATAACATTCTTTATTTTTGATCGATTTTCTGGCTTTTTGCGCCACTTTGGAAAACCAGATGCGCTTAAAATTATAATCGTGTTCCCGCAGATTGCCCAACGATTTTGCTTTGATGCAACAAGCCCACACTTCTCCATCCGGAGAAATTTGTGCTGAAGCGATTCCGGCATAACAGGGAATGATCTGTTTCTTATCACGTAAAATCTTTTTCACCATGTTATAATATTCGATGCGAAATGCCTGCGTGATCTTGCCAACTCCGGTAAAATGCTCATTCTTGATGCGGTGAATCAAAAAATCGATGGCAGAACGATAAGAAAGCAGATCGGGCGTGATTCCTGTTTGCATCGTGTCGAGTTCGTTTCTTTCTTCGGCGATTTCCGTAATATACGAATCGGGATGTAATTCCATCAGTGCCTGTGCCACATTTCTAAAATTGTTCACATTAAATTTGGAAATTACTGTGTGAATACCCACGGAAAGATTGCTCAAATTCAAAGCTTTGAGCTTTTTAAAGGTGGAGATTACCTTTTCGTAATTTCCGGGAATTTGCCTGATTTTATCGTGTTTTTCACCGATTTCATCGATAGAAAGATTGATGATGATCTGCGCACCCGGGCAGCGTTCCGCGATCATTTTTACTTTTTCTGCAATGGTTGCAGTCAAAATTCCATTAGAAGGAATATTGATGATTGCCGGTCTGGAGTATTTGTAAATCGTCGTGCATAAATCCACGATATCTTCCCGCAGAAATGGCTCTCCTCCGCTGATCGTGATCCAATAAGGTGCTCTCCCGATTTTCTTAAAGATTTGCTCATATTCCGAAATTGTCAGATTCAGCGCTTTTTTCTTCCAGACGTTACAGGTTTTGCAACGTGAATTGCAAGTGTACAAGGCACTTACAGTAAAATTTATCGGCATCACCAAAGGAATGCCCAGGCGATAACTTACAAAATTCCAAAACATTTTGGGAATTAATTCTAACATGTTATTTGTGCTCCAATTTCTTCGTCGAATTTGCGATATCCCATTTGAAAGGATTTTTCTTTTTTATTTTGAAATCGTACGATCCCAAAAGGCGGCTGTAAATTTCCAGGCAGGCGGTTCCGAATAAGAAAAAGATTTTTCCGGGATGCCGCTTGATTTCCTCGGCTGCCAGTTTGATCAGAAGCTGATGATTTTGCGACGAAACTTCGTAATTCTGACATTTTTTTAACCACAGATGTCCGGTTTCGATGCGGCGGCGCTGTTTGATAAAATCAGCCAGATTTTCGGGACCTTTGTTGTGCACGATGGCATCGGGAATGTATTTCAATTCCAATCCTTTTTCCTTCATGATGGCTTCGATGCTGGCTTCATCCACGGCACTTTCCGGTGGAATCTGATCGAAAACTTTACGGAAAGCTACCATTTCTCCCAATTTGGGCGATTGCAGCGCCATTCGATGATGCAGGTTCCATAAAAGATTTACAGCATATCCGATAAAAGTGGTAGGATCGTTTTCGGGAAGCGGTCTGCCACCGGTCATACCGATTTTGGGATCGATAAACGGAGCCACCATTTTTTCCACCGTCTCGGCAGCCGGGATCGTATCTCCGCTTTCGATGATCAGCACTTCCGAAGCAGCAGCTTTAATGAACACGTTGATCGCCGCCGATTTTCCTCTGCGTTCCGGTTCGGTGATCAAAGTGAGTTTCCGGTTCTGCTTCTCATATCTGCGAACGATGTCGTCGGTGCCATCCGTACAGGCGCTACTGATCACGAAAATATGTTCGATCTCCACCCGATCGAGTTTTTGAGTTAATAAGGCATCGAGCAGTTTACCGATATTTTCAGCCTCGTTGTAAACAATTACCCCGACGCTGCACTGTAGTCGGCTCATCTATTTCAGTTCCACCGAAATGGAATTTAAAATTCCGTTCACAAATTTGCCCGAACTTTCGGAAGCATATTTTTTGGCGATTTCAATCGCTTCGTTCATCACGATAGCCGGCGGTGTAGGTGTGAAAAGCAATTCGTAGGCGGCAATACGTAAAATACACAGATCGATCATGGCAATTTTATCTTTACTCCAATTAGTGGAATGCTCGGCAATTTTTGCATCGATCGCCTCCAGATTGGCGACAGTATTTCGCAAAATTTCCAAGGAAAATTCGACGATTTTTTCATCCGTTTCCATTTCTCTGGTTTCGGCGATTTCCAATAATTTTTCTTTGCATGCTTCCATCGGTTCACCTTCGCATTCCGAAGGATACTCCATGGCATAAAGCGTTTGCAGCGCTATTTCACGTCCTTTTCTTCTTAAACCCATTCTTCTTTATTCTCCAAATTAAATTATCATTATCTTTTTCAAAAATAATAATTTATCTATGGGAGCAATGAAATTAAGTCCTTTTTATCTATCAAGATATTTTTATTCATGACCGAATTATGTTTGACAATTAATTCCTCAAAAAGAAAAAATCTGTGCTTAGAAAACTTGGGATAAGGAGATGTAATGAGCAGAAAAATTTATGTCCTGGATACAAACGTGTTAATCCATAATCCGCAATCCATGTTCTCGTTTGACGACAACATCGTTGCCATTCCGATCACGGTGATCGAGGAAGTGGATAATTTCAAAAAAAGTGTGGATGAAAAGGGCAGGAATGCCCGACAAATTGGACGCTATCTGGACAGTTTAAGAGAACAAGGCAGCTTGCGGGATGGCATTCCCACGGAAAAAGGAGGGATCATCAAAGTGGTTCTCAGCCGCAATATTTCCGATACGGTCAACGACATTCTGATCACCGATACCAACGATAATTTGATCATCGGAACAGCTCTGTATCTGAAAGAAAAAAATCCCAACACCAAAGTGACTCTGGTTTCCAAAGACGCCAACGTTCGGATAAAAGCGGATGCCGTCGGCTTGGATGCCGAAAATTATGAAACGGATAAAATCAATTTTTCCGAATTATACAGCGGTTATATGAAGCTTATCGTCGATGACGAAACGCTAAAGGATTTTGCAGAGAAGAAGTTTTTAACCAACGATTTCGGGCAAATATATCCGAACCAGTTTGTGCTGCTCTGCCACGATGAAAATGATGAAAACGGTGTTATTGCCCGCTATTCTGTGGAAAACAACACGATCTATCCTTTGAAGTATTATACCGGACAGGAAATTTTTGGCATTAAAGCCAGAAATGCAGAGCAGGTCATGGCTTTCGATCTACTGATGGATCCGGAAGTGAAACTGGTGAGCCTGGTGGGAAAAGCCGGAACGGGTAAAACTTTGATCGCTCTCGCTGCCGGTTTGAATCAGGTGGTGGAAACTAATAATTATTCCCGTTTGGTCGTTTCCCGACCTGTTTCTCCGTTGGGAAAGGACATCGGTTATCTGCCGGGTTCCAAAGAGGAAAAATTCAATCCCTGGATGCAGCCGATCTATGATAACATGGAAATTCTGCTTTCCGGCAAAAACGAGAAAGAAGCCAGCGACAACGGCAAGATTTTCGGCAAGAAACAGCCGAAACTGGAAGATTACCTGGATTTCGGATTCATCGAATTGGAACCTCTCACCTACATCCGCGGACGCAGTCTTCCCGATCAATTCATCATCATTGATGAAGCACAAAACCTGACTCCCCACGAGATGAAAACCATCATTACCCGTGCCGGCGAAGGAACGAAAGTGATTATTACCGGCGATCCGTATCAGATCGACATTCCATATTTGGATTCCGAAAGTAACGGACTCAGCATCGCTGTGGAAAAATTTAAGGAAGAAACCATCTGCGGACACGTTACTTTAACGAAAGGTGAACGTTCTAAATTAGCCGATCTGGCTGCGAAGTTTTTATAGAGTGAAAGGTGTACCACGACGATGTTCATCGCGAAAAATGTGAGTTGTTTTTCTGAGGAAATCATTCCAAATAATAAAGACCTCCCTTATTTTCTCACTGTTAAGGAAGATGCAGAGGGATGTTCTTGTAAATGCTACTTCCAGAGTTTAGGAAGTAATTATTAAAAGACCTTGAAAGTGCTAAACAAGAAAAAAGTGTGAGAGAAGCCTTTTCAAGGTAAAACGTGGGCGAACATTCTTCATCAAGGTGAATGAGAGAAGGCTCAGAATAACATTTTCGTTGTGTTCTTTGTGGCTTCGAGCCTCCGTGGCTTGAAAGCGCTAAAACTGTCAGCGAGTAGTCTGTGAAAGTCTGTGGCAAAGAGAAGAATTTCAGTGCCGAGTCAGTGAAAGTCTATGGCAAAAAATAAGAAGGGAAAATGAAAGAAGATAGAAGTTGGTCGGAGATCGATCTCGATAATTTTGAACATAATTTGTGTGAATTAAAGAAGTTCATTCCAGCCGGCACTGCTTTTATGCAGATCGTAAAAGCCGATGCTTACGGTCATGGAGCCTATGAAATTGCTCGCAAAGCCATTGCCTGCGGTGCAGCATTTTTGGGTGTTGCCAATGTGCAGGAAGGGCTTTTATTGCGCCATCAGGGCATTAACATTCCCATCCTGATTTTGTCGCCTTCTCTGGAAGAAGAAATCTATCTGATCCTGGAGTACCAGCTCACTCCCACCGTTTCGGATGTTGCCTTCGCCGAACAACTTAACCGCAAAGCAAAAAACCCGGTTCCGGTGCATGTGAATATCGATACCGGTATGGGCAGAAGCGGTTTTCGTTATGAATTTGCCGATCATTTATTCCAAAAATTGCAAGGCTTGGAACATATAATTTTGGAAGGTGTTTTTTCTCATTTTTCTGCCGCCGAAAACGATGATGAATACACGAAATTACAATCCGAACGATTCGAAAAAGCGATTTTCTGCCTGGCTTCCCGTCCCCAATATCTTCATATCGCCAATAGCAGCGGCGTAATCGCCCTGGATTGTCCGTATGCCAATTTGGTGCGTTTGGGATTGCTTTCTTACGGAATTTATGCCGACGCTTCTCAAAAAAGCAAGTTACAGCTTCTGCCCGTGATGACCTTCAAATCTCATATCGGACAGATCAAACAGGCAGACGCCGGCGATTTTATCGGATATAATAAAACTTACAAAGTTACCGAAAGAACGATTTATGCCATCATCCCGGTCGGTTATGCGGACGGCTACGACTTCCTGCTTTCCAACCGCGGGAAAGTGCTGATAAATAACCAAATTTGTCCGGTGATCGGCAAAATCAGCATGGATATGACAGCGGTGGATATTTCCCATATCGATTGCGAAGTGGGAGATGAAGTGGTGCTTCTGGGCGGAAATGAAGCGCAAATTTCGGCTGATAATTTAACTGCGCTTTACGGTGGATCGAGCTATGAACTGCTTTGTCAGATCGGCAGGAGAGCTAAACGCTATTATTTTCAGAATGGTGAATTGATCGCCTCTTCGCCGCTTTTGCGCCGCGATTTTGTCTCGTTGGATTATTCCGACGATAAACTAAACAAAGTGATCGAAACGGCAATCGAGCAACGGCTGCAAAGTAAAGAAATTGCCGAACTTATTTATTCCGATCTGCTTAAACATTTCTTTGCCGAACACGATCGCGATATTCATTATCGAAAACAATTCCGGCATAAAATCACTTTCCAGAAGCATCGCCGCCAGGATTTGGCAGATTATTTTTTAGTGGAAACCACGCTTACTTTCACCAAGAAATTGCAGAACGACTATTTCGTCGTCGCTAGTGACAATAACGAAAAACAGCTGGAAAAATATTTCCTGCAACCGGATGTGGAATATCGCTGGGTGATCGATAACAAGCTGGCTGCCAGTCTGTTCGAGGTAACTTCCGTAACGGTGAATAATATAAATTTGCAAACCGAAACGAAGCTTTCCGACGGCTGTCTGGAAATTCGCTGTTCTCATTCGGAATTGAAAAATCTCAAAGATCGGGAAGTGGAATTCTCTATTTCCACACAAACTTTCTATCACCAAAATTCGCATCAGCTCACGGTTTATTTAATCGAAATGACCAAAGGTGCAGAAATCACCTTCCAATACGGTAATCTTTTCCCAAAAGTGGAAACCGTGCAGATATTTTCCGGTCGCAGCAAATTTACGGAAATCACCAGAAATAAAGGTTCCGTAACGATTTCATTTCCACAGGACGAATGGATATTCCCCACCAGCGGCGTGGTGTTTGCGTATTAACCGGCAAGGAACTATTTGACAAAATTGACCACCGGACGAGAAGTAATCACGTTAAAAAGGAAGAAATATGGACGGAAAATCGGTGGATATAAATGAAGATTTGCTGGAAATTTGTAAATTGACCAACACGATCCTGCAAATGAAAGATGCAGGTATCGAATTTAAGGCGATGG
>DAISYT010000035.1:0-11822 GCA_036825175.1 Candidatus Cloacimonadota bacterium | reverse complement strand
GTCAGAAGCCAGTATTTTTGATTAGCAGTGGGGCTGGTGGACACATCGAGAGGATCGGTATCATCCGGTCCATCACCTCTATTCCAGTACCAGCAGGCGAATTCCAATTGATCCGGGTCGGGAGTACAAACACGTGATCCCACCAGACCTGTAGTCAATCCGTTATCACCGTCTTTATCGAAAGTATAGGCAAATTCATAACCTTCACCCGGGACATAACTACTAACATCATCCATAGATCTGGCATCACCATCGTAAGCCTGAGGACCTACATCAGAGTCCATATAAATACCCATCGCACAATCGAATAAAGTATCTGCCTCATTCATGTTGGTAATATCAAATTCTATATAAACCAGATTTTTTATATAATCGTAACTCCATTGATAGCTCATTTGACGGACGCGAACTTTCAATTGTTCTTCAACTCCATGATTACTGTTGGAAGCTCGTGATCCCCAGTCTCTTTCACCGGTTGTTCCAAACGGGCTGTAATCATAATAATAAGATATAAAATCCTGCTCGGAAACAGGATAACCATCCTCATCATTTAAACCGTCGATATCGTCATCATGAACTTCGCAGAAATTGTAGTTAGCATTTCCATTATAGGAAAGATCGACAAATCCCAGCGGGAACCATATATCATCGTTGCTTTCGACCACGGCAAAATCATCATCGGAAAAATCGCTGATATATTGACCGGATAACGATGTAAAATCAGTTGGTAGTTCATTTCCCTCGACAACTGTTCTTAAAGGGAAGGCATATCCCACCGGATCTTCATCGATTTTACCATCGCCGTCATCATCCACACCGCGGCGATGATTTCTGATGGATTCGGTCATAATTGTATCAACAACGTTATATTGGCTGTAAAGAGTTCCTAATGCAGAAGTTTCCAAAGGACTATAAGCAGGAATGAATTCATAACAATCCAAATCTCCATCGAAACCAACCGTAGTCAATGTATCGATAACAAGTTTCATATCCGGTGTCCATGGTGGATCGGTCGAACTGGCTGGAATACAATCGTCTCGATCTTCCGGTGGAAAAGATATCCAATATAATTTCTCACCGAACGAGTTTCTTCGAATCTTTTTGGCTCCGAACCAAAGAGCACCCTGGTACAGGTAATCGATAGCACTGCCGCCCGGATATTCCAAAGAGGGCCAGGGTGGCGTAATATCATCACCTGCGCCAAAGAAACCGTAGTTACTTACACGAAGCCAAATGTTTCCGACGTTATGATATCTCGTCAGATCGAATTTTTTACTGGCTCCTCCGCCATCGACAGATTTTGCGATTAAAAATCCGCCGACAAGGATAAATACTGTCAAAATCAGAAGCAATTTAATTTTCAGTAATTTCATTTATATCCCCCATGTCTTTATTTATCTAAATAGAAGCCAACCGGGAAAGTAACCCAGCAAGCCACAGGTTTTCCACCACTTGTGGCAGGAGAGAATTCCCACTGCTTCACAGCTTTTATAGCAGCGTCATCCAAACCGTTAGATCCGGACATTAGTGATTGTTTCACTTCGATAGCACCTACGCTGCCATCGGTGAAAACTTCCACTTCCAGCCATACATCGCCTTGGATTCCACTCTTTTTTGCGAAATCCGAATAAGTCGGCGGCACTCTGCGTATTACAAAAGGCGGTTCTTCATAAACAACGAACTTTGAAGTTTTACCGACTATGTTTTCGGTTACTTCTTCATAAGCGTCTAAGGTCGTTTTCTCAATTGTTTCAATAATTTCTATATCTTCTTCTTCGTCACTTTCCAGATCATCTTCCACAATGATTTCCACCACAGGTTTTACTGTTTCTTCCGGTGGTTTGATCTTTTCTTTTATTTCCGGAATATCGATTACTACACTTTCCTGAATCACGACTCTTTCATAGGGTTTTACTTCTATTTCGGGTGAAACAATGAAACCGAATAAAAGAATGAGGATGGCAAGGCTGAAAGATTTATCATAAAAGCTGTCAGCAATATCTTTCCAATCTACAATTTTATTAGCCATTTTTCACCTACCTTTTCAGCTTCGCTTCAAATGATACACGCAATGTTCCGGCTTCCCGAAGCTGGTTCATCACGTCCGACATAATACCGTAACTGGTGTCTTTATCGGTTCTGAAACAAGCAATCACATTAAAATCTTCCATTAATTTCTTCTGCATCACATATTTTACATCGGGAATGGGAACAATCATATCATCAATGGAAATAGACCCGTTTCTACTCACGTAAATCGTGGCGGAATGAGTTCTGGGAATTTTTTGAATAGCTTCTGCTTTGGGTAATCTTACTTTCAATCCTTTTTCTCTCACAAATACGGTAGAAACCATAAAGAAAAGGAGCAGCAAGAAAGCAATATCAGACATTGAGGCAGTTGGTATTGCAGTTACCGGTCTTTTTGCTTTGTTTATTTTTGCCATAGTTCCTTCCTAATTTGTCGATAGAGAGATTTTTTCAGCACCGGCAGATTGAAGTCTGTCCAATGCCATAACCATATTCTCGTACTTGCTTTTTCTATCGGTTTTTAACGAAATAACCATATCGGGATTTTCAGTTACGATCATTTTTATCCTACCTTCCAGTTGTGGCATGGTCACTACTTCTTCGGTATTTTTCGTTTTGAGAGTAATAACACCCTCCGCATCGATCCAGACTTTGGTTATATTATCGTCTTTTAATCTTACTTTTTTTTCTGCATTCTGACTGGCAGCGGGCAAATTTATTCCCAATCCATTCTTTATATCGAATTTAGTCGTGGACAGAAAGAAAACAAGCAGCAGAAAAGCTACATCGGACATCGATGAAGTGGGAATGCCTCCCAAATCTTTTCTTTTTCTGCGTATCATCCTGCCTCCTATTTATTTTCAACCAGGGTTTCGATCAGTTTTTCCGAACCTCTTTGCATATCCATCACCAGTCCATCGACCATGGTAAGGAATATGTTGTTAAAGAATTGTACAGGAATAGCGATAGCCAGACCAGCAGCGGTTGTAATCAAAGCGATTTGAATACCGGAAGCCACGATGGTCGGTTCAACTTCACCGGCAGCGGCGATATCGGCAAAAGCTCTGATCATACCCACGATTGTTCCGAAGAATCCGAACATGGGAGCCAGGTTAATCGTGGTGGAAAGCGGAACAAAGCCTTTTTCCAGAAAAGCCATTTCAACCACACCGGCATTTTCCACAGCTTTTTCCACAGCTTCCACGCCTTTATCCATTTTCACCAGACCGGCATGTAAAATAGCAGCAACCGGACCTTTAGTATTTTCACAAAGTTTGGTAGCTTCAGCATATTTTTTACTTTCAAGCAATGGTATAAGTTTATTCAGGAAATCATTCATATTAATTTTGGCATAGCTCAGAGAAATGATCTTCCAGATAATGGTGGCAATACCCCAGATCAACAAAAGAAGCATGGGATACATTACGAAACCGCCCTGGATAAACAAATCAACTAAACCGCTGCCTACAATCTTTCTGGCAAACATTTCCAGCCCACCTGATTGGGGTGATTCTTCAAAAGGCACAACACTCGATTCTGTGGTTGTATCGGTTATTGCTTCCGTAGCTCTTTCTTCTGCGTTAACATCCTGTGCATAGGCAAGAGCCGTAAGTAAGAAGTTTGCCAACACCATCAGCAAAAACACTGTTATTAATTTTTTCCTCATTTTATATCCTCCTAAAATATATAATTTATTTCTTTAAAAATTAAATGATAATCCAAATGTATAGGTTCTGCCCTGAGATACATTGGAAGGATTTTTGGTATAAAGGTCGTGAATGTATTGCACTTCCTGAGCCACATAACCGTTTTGATCGGGGTTCAGATCATCTCCATCATAATAAGGAGAACCGGTTCTGCCATAAACGCTATTGATGTTTCTGCGATTGAACAGATTTTCAATATCGAAATAAGCTTTCACAAAAACTTTCTCTCCGAATTTTATCTTTTTGGAAATACGAACGCTGGCTTCTTCATAATGAGGTTTATGTTTACTGTTCGTATCCATGGATTCGCCTTCTTCGGTTAATGGAGTATAAGGAGTACCGCTGGCAATATTGTAAGTGAAGTTAGTAGAGAAATCATTTGTAATAAACTGCGGCACTACCCAATCTGTGAAGGGCATATAGAATTCTTCACCGTTATTCACACGGAAGGTTAGATTCAATGTTAAGTTATGTCTCTGATCCCAATCCAGCGGGAATTCGCGCAGGTCGGTGGTCGTGCTGGAAACCACGTTATCGGAATTATTTCCGTAAGCCCAGGAAAGAGAATAACTTGCCGATCCCATAATGAACGAAGACAAGCGTTTTTCCAGGTTCAGATCGATACCACGGGCACTTCCGTAATCCTGAGAATCCCATTCATAATAAGTAATATTATTATCGGGATCTTCGATTTCCTTCAAAGTAGGATAATTATAAATATTCTTGTAGTAAGCTTGTAATGTCATCACATAATTCTCACTTAATTGTTGTTGCAAACCTACCTCATAAGTAACGGTGATCTGAGGATCGAGAGTGGGAGAACCGATAGTAACTGCCGAGTTGCTGGCAATAGCATCTTCTGCTGTATAAGTAGTGAAAATATACTGCATCTGCGGCAACTGATTCTGATAGTTATAAGCAAAGTGTAAAACCGATTTTTCCGAAATAGGATGAGAAATACCCAGACGCGGAGAAAGCAGCATACGGAAACGATCGTCTTTATCGAAATCTTCCCATCTGGTAATTCCACCGTTTTTAATGATCTTGTATTTTTCACCCAAATACCAGAAGTCAAAACGCAAACCGGCATTAACGATCATTCCTTCCCATTCCATCTTGTCTTGCAGATAATAAGCAGCCTGGTAAGGATTGGCTTCATAACCGTCGGTAGTTCCGGAAGCATAGAGCGTGGCATTATAATAATCTTCCTGGCTGTAAGAATTGGAAGTGAAGTATTCATCCAACTCTTCTCCGGAAGGATTGGAAGTAGCATAATATATACTTGAGGAATTAGGTTTCGAAATCAGTCCGTAATTCGTAACTAAGGAATCCAGAGTTTCTTCAGCTACTCCGTCGAGATTATAGAACCAGTGAGTCGGAGTACAACCATTCAGATAATCCTGATATTCCGTTTCACTGATAGTCCAGGGATTAGAAACCTGATTTTTCTTGATGTTGTGTTTGATAAACTCCACACCGGTTTTAAATCCGTGAATATCGTTGTATTGATATTCAAAATCCGAGCGCAGCGTTAAAATACTGTTCTCATCATCCTGGAAGAAACCGTAAATCGAGCCGGGGCGGGTAAATGAAATAGCGCCGTCAGCCGTATTATCGTAAGTGATATACCAATCATAAACACTCTCATCATCATCTCTTTTCAATCCTGGATTATCAGGGCTACACAAATAATCGATACCCGTGCAATAATAAGGTTCATTATCGGAGAAAGGATCGAAGTTATCATTTAATACATAGAAGTCATCCAGAGCGATTCCTTTCGGTCCCAGATTTACATCTTTATTATAATAGCTGGCTTTCACTTTCAGGTTGGTCTGGGAATTGAAAGTATGATCATAAGTCATAACATATTGTGTTTGTTCACTTTCCGAATGAATATAATAATCGGGAGCATACTTCCAGGTATAGCTGAACGGATCGGTTACACTTTTGTCGCCACGCACAGCCAACGTCAGATTTGTCGTGGGAGAAAAATCATATTTCATCTTTAGATTGGCGTTATAATTATTATAATGACGATTGCCGAGATCAAAGCCGAGGAAATCATCGCGGTCAGCATAAGGATTGTTGGAACTAAAATGCTCATCGGTAAGATATTTCAATTCTTTTACCGGATCGTTTTTAAATTCTTCCCAATAGCGGGAATCACTCCAACTGCCGGCGCCATTCATGAAGAAGGTAAATTTCTTGCGCAGAGAAGGTGCCAGAGCACCCAGAACAGGTCCACCGAGAGCAAATTTTACTTCATCGTTATTCGCATTATTTGTATCAGGAATCAGATGATCGGAAGAAGTTTCGATTTTGCCGGTGTAAACCTCTGTTCCTGATTTCGTAACGATATTAACAATACCGGATTGGGCATTGCCATACTCGGCAGTAAAACCACCGGTTTTTACATCGGTAACCTCTACCGCGTCCATATCGACGGTAAGAGCGGAACCGCCATCGACCGGATCGGAGACCGACATACCATCGACGGTATAAGCTACTTCGTTCGATTTTCCACCACGAACATGAAGCTCACCGTTTGTTTCGGTAACACCTGCCTGCAGAGCAATAATACCATCCAAATCATCCACTGCCACATCTTCGATCGCATCCGATGAAAATGTCATACCGGAACTGGTTTTGGTTTTTTGCACCATTTCATATGCGGCTTCTGTAACTACATATCCACCGATTTCGATGATGTTCTTGGACATAACGAAATTCTTGATGGTGGTTAAATCGAGGTTAATAACTATGCCCGTAAGCTTTTGTGCCTGAAAACTAGGATGCATACATACAACATCATATGTACCCGGTGGGATATTTATGATTATATAAGTTCCTTTGGCATCTGTCTGAGCACCGATTTCTTTGCCTTCCAGAACAACGTTGGCAAAGGGAACCGGATTACCGGATTCATCGGTAACTTTACCAGCAAGTTTACCTGTAGTTCCTGCAAATAAAAATGATGTGCTTATAAACAGAGTTACAAACAGCAAAAAAAGAATTCTCTTTAGCATCAAATTCTCCCCCTATGATTATAATTTTTGCTTTAGACAAAAACATTTCTGAGAAATTTCGTGTCAATTAATTTCTGGACACTATCAATTTCTCAACCTTATTTTTTTAAATTCCAATCATCTGTCAAGTACTTACTCTCAACCAACTTTTCGCTTTTCTTCTTCTCTTCTGGTTCCAATTCTTTAGCCACAAAAAAATCATCGTTTCCCCAGTTTTTCCTAAAGCCGGCCATAAAACTTTCCACTGCTTGAGAAAAGGAAACCGGTTGGGATAAAATTTGATTGATTGAAACAGTTTTTTTTGCCAGGTATTGAAGTAATTTATCTCTCTGTTCCGGTTCCAGATTCGGCAGTAATAAAGCCAGCCGGCTTTGATCCTGATCCAGAAGTATCGAACCGTGTTGCAGAAGAACGTTTTCTTTTCTTACCTGAGCGCTTCCTACAATTTTTTTTCTTTGATAATTCAGCTCGTATTTGGAGCTGCTGGCAAAACAGGGATTCGTCGTCTGTCTTTGATGTGCGGAAGAAAGGCTTCCTCTCTCCAACTCTACGTTTACACCCATTGCCAGAAAACCGGCAAGCAGCGCTTTGCTGATTTCGGAATAACTATCGGTGATGCTGCCGGAAAATCTCCCTTCGCATTTGGTAATGACGGCATAAGTAACTTCATCTTCATGCAAAACCATTCTGCCGCCGGTGGGACGGCGCACGAAGCCATAACCGTTCTGTTTTACTAAATTCAAATCGATTTCTTTGGCGACTTCCTGATTGTAGCCGCAGGAGACCGTCGGAGGATTCCAGGTATAAAATCGGATGGTAGGTAAGGAAGTGCCTTTGATCACGCCTTCCATAATGGCTTCATCGACAGCCATATTTTCGGCTGGGTTGCCACAGCCCGAATTCAAAACTCTCCATCTCATTCTACCTTCCTTACCCTCAAATCTTTAGTATTAATGCAAATTGTATTCCTTATATCGGTTTCAATCTAAATGCCGATACATAAATAATTTTCGTGATTTCTATTTCATTTTTTCACAGATAATTACATTATGTTCCAAAAAAAATATCTTTTCTGATGAATATAAAATATCCAAATATTCTGCGGAATCATTTCCACACACTGCGTTCCATCCTTGCCACAAAACACTTTTCAAAATCCGATATCCGTTCACCAAAAGTATTTTTATTGGGCATTCTGCTCGATCTGCAGGGAATTATTCTGCTGTGTTCTTTGCAGATATTCCAGCCTTTTCACGCGCATCGTGGAAAAATAACGAATGATAATCACCACGAAAACCAGGATCAAAATCCGGATAATCAGATTAATCCAGGAACTGGATTTCTGACGGCGACGTTCCGCCATCTTTCTTTCCAGTTCCTCTTTGAATTTGTTATAATACATTGTTGTCCGGCGTTCCTTATCAATACTCTAATATGGCATTCAAAGCAGCCCGGAATCGCTTAATTCCTTCCACCAGATTTTCCATGCTGTTGGCATAGGAGAATCTGACCAGTTCATCCGCGCCAAATGCCGATCCGGGTACGAGCGCCACCCGATGCTCTTTCAAAACGTATTCACAGAATGCCACCGAATCTTTGATGTTCTTTCTGTTGTTGTGCAGGTAGAAAGAAATATCCGGCATGGCGTAGAAAGCACCGTGCGGTAAGCAACATTTTATATTGGGAATGTTATTCAATTCATTTACCAGATAATTACGGCGTCTCTCAAACTCTTCCCGCATGGCGATCACGCTATCCTGATTGTGACGCAAAGCAACCACAGCAGCCTTCTGAGTAATGGAATTCACGCAGGAAGTGGTGTGGCTTTGAATGCGGCTGGCACATTTGATAATTTCTTTGGGACCGGCAGCGTAACCGAGACGCCATCCTGTCATGGCATAAGCTTTGGAAAGACCGTTGATAAGCACCGTTTGCGCTTTGGCTTCGGGAGAAACGGAAGCGATAGAAACATGTTCCAAACCATCATAAGTCAACTTTTCATAAATCTCGTCCGAGATGATGATTATCTCGTGTTTAACGCAGACTGCGGCAATTTCTTCCAATTCCTGGCGGGAATAAACCGAACCGGTAGGATTATTGGGCGAATTTAAAATCAGCGCTTTGGGATTGCTGAGCGTTAAGATCGCTTCTTCCAGCTGAGTGGCAGTTATTTTGAAATCGTTTGCCATGTTTGTGGGCAGCAGAATCGGAAAAGCATCCACCATTTCCACTTGAGAAGTGTAACTAACCCAATACGGAGCAGGAATCAAAACTTCATCCCGCGGATCGCAAATGGTCATCAACACAAAAACGATGGAAGCTTTGGCTCCGGGAGAAACCAGAATATCGCTGGCTGGATAATCCAACCCGTTATCATTTTTTAATTTATCGGAAATCGCCTGTCTCAACTCCAAAATTCCAGCCGAATCCGTGTAGCGGGTAAAATTATTGTCCAGAGCTTTATGAGCGGCATCTTTAATGTAATCCGGGGTATCGAAATCAGGTTCGCCCACACCGAAATTTATCACATCGATGCCATTCGCTTTCATTTGTTTTGCCAAAGCGGAAACAGCCAGGGTCGGCGATGGTTTGATCGCTTTAGCTCTGTGCGCAATCTGAATTTTCATCATAAATCCTACCTTTATATATTTTTTTATTTTTCATTTTCTACGACTATCCTGGAAATGTCCGCTATTTGTAAGAACAGGATTCTGATACGGGCAAGCAAATTGTACCTGTTATTACGAAGGTCGGCATCGTCCACATTCACCAAAACTTCATCGAAGAATTTATCTATCGTTGTTCCGAATTTGACGAGTTCTTCCAAAACCGATTCGTATTTTTTCTCAGCCAAAAGTGGTTTGGTAGCGGCTTGCAGCCTGCCAAACTCGTTGAACAATAATTTTTCTGATTCGTCCGAAAGAAGCTTCACATCCACTTCACCGGCTTCTTTTTGGTCGGCGATGATATTCGAGACGCGTTTAAATCCCAAAACCAGTTTGAGGAAATCCGGTCTTTGCTTGAAATTCTGCAAAGCCTGCGCCCGGCGCATCAGATCGGGAAGCACGGCATGATCGATGTGCATCACGCTTTCGATCACATCGTAAGCGATGTCGTTTTGCTTGAGCAGCCATTCTGTGCGCTGTTTGAAATATTCCAGCAGGAACGGCAGATTATTTTCTTTTTGGGGTAATTTATCTTCCAAAATATGCAGAGCAAAAGCGATCAGTTCATGCAGATTAAATTCAAATCCAAACTTGTCGATGATCTGCACGATACCGTTGGCTGCCCGGCGCAAAGCAAACGGGTCTTTGGAACCGGAGGGTATCATATCCACTCCGATGATGCCGCAGACTGTGTCCATTTTATCAGCGATAGCAACGACCGCTCCCGGCAGTGTGGCGGGAAGCTCATCCCGTTCCCCGCGCGGCATATAATGTTCGTAAATGGCATCGGCAACCAATTGCGGTTCACCGCAAACCAGCGCATACATTTTTCCCATGTAACCCTGCAGTTTGGTGAATTCTTTTTCGCCCAACATCAGGGATACCAGATCGGCTTTACAAAGCAGAGCGGCTCGTTGGGCAGCTTCTTTTTCCGGCTCATTACTTTTTATATTTTTCAGAATGTTATCCGTAAGTTTTTCTATCCTGTTCGTCTTTTCCAAAAGCGTTCCCAGCTTTTCCTGGAAGGTGACTTCCGATAATTTGGAAACAAATTTTTCCAAACTGATGGCGCTGTCTTCCCGGAAGAAGAAATCGGCATCTTCCAACCTGGCAGTGATGACTTTTTCATTACCTTTTTTGATCAGATCGGAAAAGAGCGGATCGCCATTGGAGATGAAAACGAATTTATTGTTGATGCTGCCGTTTTCATCCTGCACGGCAAAATATTTCTGATTTTGGGAAAGGGTGGAAGTGATAACTTTTGGCGGCAGATCGAGATATTCAGTTTTGAAATCGGCAAGGACGGCGGTGGGATATTCCACCAGATCGGTAACTATTTCCAACAGATTGGCATCCTCGATAATTCTCAGATTCGATCCCACAAAAAGAGCGTGAAGTTGTTGTTGAATCAGCTGCTTTCTTTCTTCACGGTCGGGAATCACAAAAACTGTTGCCAGTCGAGATTCGTATTCATCTATCGAACCGATCGTCACCGGATTATCCGGCTTCTGGAAGCGATTTCCGTAAGAAACATTTCCCGCCTTCAAACCATTGATCTCCACCGGCAAAATCTCATTTTCCCAAAAAGCGATCAACCAGCGAATGGGACGGGCAAAATTCATATTTTTATCGCCCCATTTCATCGATTTCGGAAAATTCAGTCCGGCAACGATTTGCGGAATGATCTGTAATAAAATGGCTTTGGCGTCTTTACCTTTTATTTCCTTGCGGACGGCTATTTTCTCACCTTTCGGTGTATCGAGCACGAAAATATCCCGGGCATCCGCACCGGCTCCCCGCAAAAATCCCAACGCAGCCGGCGTAAGATTACCGTTTTGATCATAAGCAGCAGCTTTGGCAGGACCGATCTTTTCCAGAATTTCGTCTTTCTGTTGCAACTGTAATCCGCTTATTTTGATGGCAAAACGGCGGGGAGTGGAGTATGTCTTAATCCTTTCATACGAAAGGTTTGCAGTTTTCAGTTCGGTTTCAAATCCGCTGCGAAGTTTACTCACAGCTGCACCGATATAACCGGCGGGAATTTCTTCCACGCCCAGTTCAAATAAAAAATCACCCACAGGCATATTAACCTCAAAAAACAATTTGCTCCAAAAAATAAATTCGTATTTTTATGTCTAACCTTTTTTAAGGCAAAAGAGATAGAAGGCGGCGAGAAAGGATAATTTGTTCATTCCACGCAGAAATATCGCTGCGGAATTTATGAGATTTATCGAGCGTTATAATTTTACAGCTTGTGAATCACCAAGTACGCCTTGACGCGTACCACGACGTTGCACGTCGTGACTGCTGCCTCGAAGCGTACCACGACGTTGCACGTCGTGTTTTTTTCTCGACATGCAATGTCGAGGTACAGCTTTTCTCGACCTTCAACG
>DAISYT010000034.1:0-11847 GCA_036825175.1 Candidatus Cloacimonadota bacterium | reverse complement strand
AAGTTCATCGTCGCTTTCCGCCACTGATTCCATCAAAGCCATTCTGTTTTCTTCCACCAGATCGGATAATTCAGCCGGGATATCTGCTGCCTGACCATCGATAAAAGCCTTACCTTTTACGATATCCACCACTCCGTTGAATTTATGCTCACTGCCGATCGGAAGTAGAATCGGAACTGGTGTGAGATCGGTATTTTCTCTTATCAGTTCGAGAGCCTTTTTAAAATCGGCGCCTTCATTATCCATTCTATTTATTATTAAAGACTTAACTGCCCGGCTTTCCGACAGAAGTTCGAGTGATTGTTCAAAACCTACTTCAAATCCTGCTGTAGCATTCACTACAAAAATGATATTTTCCACAGCAGAAGCTGCTGCGATTTGTTCACCGGAAAAATCGACATATCCGGGAGTATCCAGAATATTAATTTTGGTGTGTTTCCAATTGAAATTTGCCACACCCAGCACCATGGACATGCCCTTCTCAACTTCTTCGGCATTGTAATCCATTACAGTATTGCCGTCTTCGATTTTGCCAACCCTGGTAGTCGTTTTCGCGTTAAACAACATTTGCTCGGCCAGACAGGTTTTACCAGCACCACTGGCACCGACCAGAGCGATATTTCGGATATTCTCCATATTACCCCCGATATTTTATATTACATAACTTATTTATTAAGCTAACAAAAAAAAATTTACGCCTTTTTCTTGTCAACTCTCTACTTCAAAATTACTACTTTCCCGATTTTTTCAGTAATCTTTTTATTAGAAAGCTGTTTAGCCCGAATTTTATATAAATAGGTATTATTGGCGATCTTGTCGCCATCACCATCTTTTCCATTCCAATAAACCTGATGATAACCGGCAGATAAACCCGGGCTTTTCAGCGTTCTGATCTTCTTACCCGTTACGGTATAAATACTTATCGTCACATCCGAAGCTTCTGTGATAACAAAAGTAAAATAGCCGTCCTTCTTCATGGGATTAGGGTATGGGAACATTTGTTCGATTGCTACTTTTCCGGATTTTTTAGCTTTGAAATTCGTTTCTGCTACGGTTGGATTATTCAAATTATCGAAGACAACCAAGGTAAGATGATGAGCGCCTTCGTCCAATCCTTGCAGAGTCCAGGTCAATTCGCCTGCCGTTGCCGAACCGGAATTATAGGTAAATCCTTCCGTGGCATCGATGGGTTCGAGTGAATCGTCCAATAAAAGCAGAATTTTATGTCCTGCCGCACCGGTGATATTGATCCCGTTTTCATCTTCGATTTCGGCAATAACGGTGGGATCGGTGGAAACATAATCTCCTTCGGCAAAATTCCTGGAATCGATATACAATTGCACAGCGGGAGGCGTGGTACTAGCTGCACTTACCGGAAGGTCGCTGCAGGACAGAGGTGCAAAAACGCTGGCATAATCCTGTTGTGTCAGTTCATCGAAAAGATAATTGTAAATGTACCCGGAAGTACCGCTATTTACATCGTCCGGCACATAAAATTCTGCGCTGAACGTTCCCAAATTTATCTCGTTATTACCGTGAAAAATCCTGTTTCCTTCTTTCGTATATTGTACCGTATAGGGAATTGTATCATTCGACACGATAAAGTTATTGTTCACATACAGAAAATCATGTTCCGGTTCAAAAACGCTCAATTTACCCGTACCGGTCAATTGGTGGTTGAAATCACCTTCTATTTGAACGAGTTCGCGTGCCTGAATTTCCTCCGAAACACCTGTAATCGAATAAGAGGGTTGCGGTGCTGCAATCACCATCATCGGATCGCCTAAAATGTTGTACTGGCGGCTATTAGAATAGAATCCTATATTCGCAGAACTCAATTTGGCAGAAAGCAGGGCGTTTCCAATCGTTAATCTGGGAAGTTCATTGACGATGTTAATCAGTACCTGGCGAAAAAGGGCGGTGTTGTATAAGCCGCTGGAACCGCTGGTAGCACCGATAGAGGCGATCGAACCACCATTTTCACAGAACAGCAATTTTTCACAGAGACAGTCGTAAGTTCTTTGATCGAACTGACCAACGTGGCAGGAAGCGGCAATGAATAAGGGCAAGTGTTCCAGATTATCGAGCAGATTCAAATGTTCGGAACCGCGGAAATACTCTTCATCGCCCAAAGTATCTGCGTCTCCATGACCGATATAATACCAAACCAGACGTCCCGCGTTGATGCTCTCGATCATAGCTTCACGAGCTGCCGGTTTATTTTGGAAAGCATCGAACGGATATTCGATCGTCATCACTTTATCGATATAAATTTCCGGATGTAAACTCTTCAGGGTGTCCCCCGTAGATTGAGCGATGGCGCTGTGATTCATACCGGTGGAGGTTCCTTCATAACCGCCGCTTTTATTGTCGTCATCGGGAATGATGAGGATTTTATCCCGCCATAATCCTGGCGTCGGAGAATTTATATAGGTAGCGATGCGGTCGAGTAAAAAATTCATCTCGGAGTCGTTCTTTGCCGGCAAACGTCCCATAATCAGAGAAGGGTACCTGCTTCCATCCAAAAGGCAGAAGTTATCATCGGACGAATATGCTCCGGTAGGCATTGGGAATGCCATGATCTTGTTTTTAGCGGTGGTATTATCCCAGTTCATCGAGCCGGATCCCATTAAGATACAATAAGTTAATTCCGGGTGAATATCATACAATGTATCCAGATAAGCTTTCACGGCATGAGGATCGGCATCGCCGCCGCTGTATTCATCGAAAATTTCTGCCTGGCTTTTATAAACGAAATTGTATTGCGGATGCAAACCGGCAAACTGTTCACTTTGAGAATCGAACACGCCGGTCTTCGGATAGATGATCGCGGCATCGACATTATCTCGGCTGATCGCTTCCGGTTGATAAATCTTGCGTTCCATCTTTCCTATCTCACGGGCATTCGGCAAATTGGAAAAATCTGTTTCGATCTTTTGGGCAGAATCGATGGAAGCGCCGAAGGTGAGCCAGAAAGTCTGGGTTTCCGTATAATCGGGAAAAGCAGCATCTTCCAAATCTGTTCGCACAAAGTAGGCAGCGTCACCGGCATCGATCACATGATCATCATCCACGATTTTCAAAGGAATCCGAGCAATTTTATATTTATCTACCGCTCCTTCCCGATACATGGTAAATAGTTGCAATGAAATGGGATCACAGAATGAAGGCAGTTGTGCCAGCTGTTCAGATCCGATCTTATACAGCCCGTCTGATTCGGTTTCGATCCGATACCAGAATTCGGAAGCTTCAAACGGCATTCTGGTATGAGAAATCTGTTTCGTACTGCGCCAGTTACGGGCAGATTCGTAATTCAAAAACATTTTGTGATAAATGTTTTCCCAACCATCGTTCAATGAGCGGCTATAATTCAGATCGCCGCCGATGCTGATTTCCAAATTAATTTCCGTACAAATCCGCATTCGATTGGTAGCGGGATCGAATAAAAAAGGACTAAAAACAAGAGGAACGTATTCAAATTTGCGATAGAAAGATTTTTCCTGAACTTCGACAAAATTTTGGGTAAATTCCCGGTATTTTTCTGAATTTATAATTAATATTCATCACTCGTTTTCTTTCCCTGGCGAATTTCCGGTACCGGGGAAACAGGCTTATCCAAATCGATTGCTTCATCGGTCCGGTTCAAAATACGATAAGAAATATCGCCGTCCGGAGGAACTGCTACATTCAAAATAAGAATAGGAACTGATGGACCGCCAACTTCGGCATTGTACGACCAATCTTCCATATTTATGAAGGTGAATTCAGAAGATTCTGTAAATTGATAATTATCGACAGTTAACTGGACAAAAATACTTTCATTACTACGAGATAAGACATTGACTTCCGCAACCAAAAATATTGCCGGAGCCAAGAATGCAAGAATCAGCCATCTTTTCATTATTCCTCCATTTCATTGAATGGCAAAGGACAATATTGAACTTATAATTTATGTGTCAATAACTAACAAAAACAAATTACTTCGTCATTTAGCAGATAAATTAAGTTTGACAAATGACGACGAGAAAAAAAAATCAAGTCATCTAAACTTAATTATTGATAGTTGTGGCAGCAAAAATCGTAAATCAAATACGAGTGAGATAAATTAAGAAAATGAACCAAGAAAACAAAGATGCAATTGCGCACACAGTATGCAATTACGATAAGATCGGAAAAAAAGCTATGCGCACCGACGCTTATGAAAAAGTCACCGGCAAAGCCATTTACGGAGATGACATCAAACTGGACGGAATGCTTTATGCAGCAGTTCGTTATACGGATATTCCGTGTGGGAAAATCATTCACATTCATACGAAAGAGGCTGTCGAAGTCAAAGGTGTGAAAGCAATTGCCACTTATGATGACATCCCCGGACAAAAACGTCTGGGCGCCATCCGGGCAGATCAGTTTCCTTTGGTGAAAGACGAAGTTTATTATAGCGGTGATGTAATCGCTGCGGTGGCAGCCGAAAGTAAAGAAGCTGCCCGGCAGGCAGTCGAGGCAATTCGGATAGAATACGAACCGATTGCCGGCATTTTCGATCCACGGCTGGCAGTAGAGAAAAATGCCAGGCTGATTCATCCTGAATTCAAAAGCAACGTGATGATGCATTATCCGCTTCAGAAAGGCGATGTGGAAGCCGGTTTTGCCGGTTCAGATCAGGTGATCGAACGTCAGTACAGCACCAACTTTCAGGAACATGCATACATCGAACCGGAATCGGTTATCGTAGAACCGGATCATGCCTGCCGGGGTTACAAGGTTTACGGTTCTATCCAGAATCCTTTTACCACTCGCAAAGTGGTGGCAATGTGCATGGGAGTGGATTTGAACCGGGTCAATGTGATGGCATCCACTTTGGGCGGCTCTTTCGGTGGGAAAGATGACACCATCAGTTACATGGCTTGCCGTTGCGCTGTATTGGCAAAGAAAACCGGACGACCGGTAAAACTTACCTACACACGGGAAGAATCCATCAAAGAAAGCTACAAAAGACATCCGTACTACATGACTTATAAAGTGGGATTCGATAATTCCGGCAAGTTGCAGGCTATGAAAATCCACATTTTAGCCGATAGCGGCGCTTATTCTTCTCAAACTTT
This sequence comes from Candidatus Cloacimonadota bacterium, assembly GCA_036825175.1. Lineage (GTDB taxonomy): Bacteria > Cloacimonadota > Cloacimonadia > Cloacimonadales > TCS61 > B137-G9. Next base: position 6,745 of record DAISYT010000034.1, on the reverse strand, counting down.
TTTCGTCACCTGGCGCTCCGTGGTTCAAGCCACCGGTCCTTATGAAATTCCCAATGTGCAAACCGATATTTATGGCGTTTACACTAATAATACTTATACTGCCGCATTTCGCGGTTTTGGTTCACCGCAGGTAATTTTTGCCCAGGAATCCCTGATGGATGAGATTGCCGCCATCTGTGGAATTTCTCCACTCGAAATCAGGCAGATAAACGGCTTCAGGCAGAACAGCATTACAGCCAGCGGACAGCAGCTTTCCCGGCATACGGTTTCTTTGCAGGAAGTCATTTCCACCGCCGTCAAGAAATCCGATTATCAGACAAAATGCCAGGAATATTCGCGATTAAATTCCACCTCATCCCGTTTCAAATACGGGATCGGACTTTCCTGCAGTTTCCGCGGTTGTTCGCTGGGGGCGGAAGGAACCGATGCCACTTCGGCGATTGTTTCCATTCAGGCGGACGGCAGCATTTACCTGCTTACCGCTTTGAACGAAAACGGGCAGGGAATGCGTACCACATTTTCGCTGATCGTTGCCGAGATGTTCGGTGTAACCCTCGATCGTATCGTTTTTTTGCAGCCGCAAACCGCTTCCATTGCCGATGGCGGTCCCACCGTGGCTTCCCGCGGAACAATCACGGGTGGCAATGCTGTAATGGCAGCTGCCTCCGAACTGAAACAAAGAATGTTACCCGTCTTGAAAGATGAACTCCAAATATCCGATCCGGAAGAGGCTGTTTGGCAAGGCGGCTACATTTATAATAAACATCATCCCGAATTGAAGGTCGGTTTCAATAACACCGTCCAAAAAGCAATTACCGCCGGCATAAATCTTTCTGCGTACGGTTGGTGGAAGGCTCCACAAGTTTCCTGGAATGAAGAAACCGGGCAGGGAAATGCCTATTTTACTTATGTTTATGGCTGCCAGATCGCTGAGATAAAACTGGATACGAGTACCGGTAAGATCGAAGTACAAAAAGTCACTGCTGCTCACGATGTGGGACAAGTGATCAATCGTCTCGGTGCCGAAGGTCAAGTTTATGGCGGTATTACACAGGGTATCGGTTATGCGGTTTTGGAAGATTACAATATCCGCTCCGGCGAAGTGAAATCCGCCAATTTTGACGAATATCTCCTTCCCACCATGCAGGATGTGAAAAACATCGATCCCATTTTAATCGAAAATGCCGATCCTGCCGGTCCGTTCGGCGCCAAAAGTTTAGGCGAACCAACGTTGGAACTCACTTCTGCTGCGATCAATAACGCTTTTCGCTTTATCACAGGAAAGAATTCCTACGAACTTCCTCTCACCTTGGAAAAAGTCTTCCTCGACAGGCAACTGAAAAAGCCTTCCCGTCAAAGCGAAACTGCCGGAAATTCCTGTCATCATCACGCCTCGGCAAAGCAAATTTTCCGTATCACCGACGTAAAAATAATTACGCCGAATTCTGTGCAGAAGGCATTGGAACTGCTTTCCCAGGATGAATTTAAAATTCTTTCCGGCGGCTCGGATGTCGTGATCGGTTTACGACAAGCCACCGGCTCAACCAAATTGCTGAACGTTTTTCCTCTGCCGGAACTGAAAGGCATTCTTTTGGAAGATGATAAAATGCGGATCAAAGCAGCCACAACCTTCAGCGAAATTCTGGAAAACGAAAACGTAAAAAAACATTTTCCGCTTTTGATAAAAGCCTGCTCGCAAATCGGTTCCAAACAGATTCGCAATCACGCCACCATGGGCGGAAATATCGTTAATGCCGCGCCCTGCGCCGATTCATATCCGCCGCTGTTGATTTATGAAGCCGGTTTTGTTTTGAAAAGTAAAGTCGGAACTCGCATGGTGCCGGCAGCAGATTTTATCAGGAAAAATTATCAAACCGTCATTCGACCAGACGAACTACTCACCGAAATCGTTCTGCCTTTTCCTAAAAGCAAATTCCAATCGGCTTATTTCAAATTGGGCAGAAGAAATGCTTTGAATATAACACGATTAAGCGCAGCGGCGTTGATCGCCTTCCAGAAAAATCAGATTTCAGAATGCCGTTTCGCAGCAGGATCGTTGTTGGAAAAGCCTATTCGATTGGAACTGATCGAAGATTTCCTGATGAATAAGGAATTAAGCAGCGAAGTGATCGAAACCGTGTTGCCGTTGTTGGCAGCCCGGATCGAAAAAGAGATCGGCGGACGCTGGTCCGCTGCCTACAAAATTCCGGTTTTTTTGAATATCACTCGCGATATTCTGAATGAAATCAGACTCGGGAGGACAGAATCATGATCGATCTGAAAATAACGGTCAACGGTACTTGCCATTCGCTAAAAGTCGATGAATCCAAAAGGCTTCTGGACGTCATCCGGGAAGACCTCGGTCTTACCGGCACCAAAGAAGGTTGTGCCATCGGAGAATGCGGCGCCTGCACAGTGCTCATGAACGGAGAAGCAGTCAATTCCTGTCTGATTCTGGCAGCTCAGGCGGAAGGAGCAGAAATCGAAACAGTGGAAAACCTGGAGCGCGACGCTACGCTTTCCCGCTTACAAAAAGCTTTTGTGGAAAACGGAGCCATCCAATGCGGATTTTGCACTTCCGGTATGCTGATGAGTGCCAAAGCGCTTTTGGATAAAAATCCCCATCCCACCGAAGCGGAAATCAGGGAAGCGCTGGCGGGAAATCTTTGTCGCTGCACAGGCTACATTCCCATCCTGAATTCCGTAAATCAAGCCGCCACTCATTCCTAAAATTTTAATTTATAACCGAATGTACTTTTTTAATTGACTGGAAAATGCAGGTTTTGGAAAAGGTTATTTCTTTAAAAAGTGAAAAAAAAATGGAGGAAAGGTAATGAAAAAAATAATAGGAATCGCCTTGCTCATCATGCTTTGTTCTGTGATGTTTGCCGAAGAAAAAATGGCTTATATCGACACTGATAAGATTATGATGGAAAGTCCTGAAACCCAGGAAGCTCAAACAATTTTACTGAATGAACGTCAGAAATGGGAACAGGAAATCAACGATATGGATGCCGAAATCGAGCAGCTTTATTCTGATTACGAAAGCAAAAAAATGATCTTAACCGAATCAGGAAAAGCCGAAGCAGAAGCCAGAATCACCGAATTGACCGAACAGCGTCAGGCAAAAGTAACAGAGATTTTTGGCGAGAACGGCAAATTTGTGCAAAAACAAGGCGAATTACTGGAACCGATCCTGAAAAAATTACAAACCGTCATCGAGAAAGTGGCTGTAGAAAACAACTACACCATCATTTTTGATGCAGCCGCCGGTGGATTACTTTACGCCAAACCCAGCCTGGATATCACCGATCAGATTCTCGACGAAATGACGAAAACGGTAGAAGAAACGGGAAAATGAAAATTTTCAAAACACCTCTCAGTGCGGAAAGCATCGCTGCCCGTGTGAAAGGTAAAGCTAAAATCATCAGAAATTGCCCGCTTCACAATGTAGCAGAATTGATCGAAGCACAAGCCGATTCTGTTTGTTTTTTTGAAAATCCCAAATACACAAAGCAGTTGCAGGATTGTTCGGCAGGATTGATTTTCGTTCCCACCGATTTTTCGGAAGCTGTAAAACCAGATACAAATCTGATCTTCGTTGAGCATCCGTATATTAATTTTATGATGCTGGTTCAAACCTGGCTGCAACTGGACGCACCGGCTCCCGCTGGAAAAATTGCTGCCAGTGCGACAATCTCTCCTACCGCAAAAATCGGTAAAAATGTGCTGATCGGAGAAAATTGCGTGATAGGCGATCAGGTTGAAATCGGTGATGAAACCGTTATTTCCGCCAACTGCGTTATCGCAGAAAATGTAAGCATCGGCAGCAAATGCCACCTCTTCCCCAATGTAACGGTCTACGCCGACTGCCGGATCGGCAATCGGGTCATTCTGCACAGCGGCTGCGTGATCGGGGCGGATGGATTCGGCTATCTGCTTTATGCCGGCAAACAGAATAAAATTCCGCAAGTGGGAAATGTGATCATCGAAGACGAAGTGGAAATCGGTGCCAATTCAGCTATCGATCGTGCCACTCTGGGTTCCACCATCATTGGTCGCGGCACCAAAATCGACAATCTGGTGCAAGTGGGGCACAACTGTATCATCGGTGAAAACTCCATTTTATGTTCTCAGGTGGGATTAGCCGGCAGCACGGAAATCGGTAATCTGGTTTATCTGGCTGGACAGGTCGGCGTTGCCGGGCATTTGAAAATCGAAGACGGAGCTATGGTCGGCGCTCAATCCGGCGTCAGCAGTTCCGTTCCCGCCCAAACAAAAGTATTTGGCACTCCTGCGATCGAAGCAGGCATCAAGAAAAGAATTATCGCTTCGGAAAAGAACATTCCTGAGCTGGTAAGATATTATAAAAAGAATCTGAAAGATAAGGAAAAGAAATGAGCGAAAGAAAAAAAACTATCAAACATGAAGTCAGCTATCGCGGCGTCGGATTACATTCCGGCTTGGTTTCTACCATCACTTTTAAACCGGCGGATAAGGACAAGGGCATCTATTTTGTCCGCACCGATCTGGAAGGAAATCCCGAAATCCCGGCAGATATCGATCATGTGGTCGATATTTCCCGCGGTACGACTATCGGCATCAAACAGGCTTCCGTGGCTACCATCGAACATGTATTGGCTGCCATCAAAGGACTGAATATAGACAACATTCGCATCGAAGTTACCGGACCGGAAGTTCCGGTGGCGGACGGCAGCGCGATCGTTTTTCTGGAAATGTTAAAAAAATCCGGCATTGTAGAACAGGATGCCGAACGCGAATATATGGAAATCACCGAAGCCATCTCGTTCTCTTCTCCTGAAGATAACGTCGATGTAGTCATCGTTCCTTCCGACAGCCTGAAAGTTACCTTCATGGTAGATTACAAACAGAAAGCTTTGGGAACGCAATATACCTGGCTTCCCAGCCTTTCCGTTTTTGAAAAGGATTTTGCCTCAGCCCGAACCTTCTGTTTTCTGCATGAAATCATCAGTTTAAAAGAAGCCGGATTGATCAAAGGCGGTTCTCTGGATAATGCTTTAGTGGTGGCAGACCCGGCAACCAAACCGGAAGAAATCTCACGTTTAAAAAATATTTTTGGTTACACAAAAGATATTACGGTGGGAGCGGATGGACTTCTCAATAACACTCCCCTGCGTTATTACAACGAGTTTGTACGTCATAAAGTGGTAGATTTATTGGGTGATTTTGCCTTGTTGGGCGTGCCGATCAAAGGTCATATTCTGGCTGCCCGTTCCGGTCATAAAACCAACGTGGAACTGGTGAAGAAACTCAGGAAAATCTATCAGAAACAGATTTTCCAAAAAATGTATCAGAAGAAAAAAAGCGAAGATGTGGTATTCGACATCAATGCCATTCAAAAAATCCTGCCCCATCGTTATCCCTTCCTGCTGGTGGATCGCATTATCGAATTTGTGGTCGGTGAGAAAATTGTCGGCATCAAAAACGTGACGATGAACGAGCCGTTCTTTCAGGGGCATTTTCCCGGTCATCCGGTTATGCCGGGGGTGCTTATTGTGGAAGCGATGGCTCAGACCGGCGGTATCATGCTGCTGAATGCCATGGATGATCCGACTAATTTCGTGGCTTATTTCCTTTCGATAGACGGTGTAAAATTCCGCAAACCGGTCTTGCCTGGCGATACATTACGTTTTGAATTGCAGGTTATTTCGATGAAACACGGATTGGCAAAAATGCACGGTGAAGCCTTTGTAGGAACGGAAAAAGTCTGCGAGGGTGATTTCCTGGCGAAGGTTATGGAAAAGTAAGGAATCATCATGAATATCATCCATCCTACCGCGATCATCGATCCTCAAGCCGTGATCGGAGATAATTGTCAGATCGGTCCCTTTTGCATCGTCGGAAAAGATGTCCAACTGGGCGATAATAATATTTTGATGTCGAACGTGTTGCTGAGCGGTATTACGATTATCGGGAACGGAAATAAATTTTTCCATGCTGCCGTCATCGGTACGGATTGTCAGGATTTGAAATATAATGGTGAACCGACCAGACTGATCGTCGGCGATAATAACGTTTTTCGTGAATTCTGCACCGTGAACCGCAGCGCCACCCTGGAAGAACCCACCCGCATCGGAAGTAACAGTCTTTTTATGACCCATTCGCATGTGGCTCATAATTGCATTTTAGGTAACAATATAATCATGGCAAACACGGTAAATTTAGCAGGTCATGTTCATATCGAAGATTTCGTTACCATCGGCGGAAACTCGGCAGTCAGCCAGTTCTCCACGATCGGGGCGTTTGCTTTCATCGGTGGAAAATCCGGCATTTCCAAAGATGTGCCACCTTTTACCAGAGGCGGTGGTCATCCTTATAAAATGGTTGGATTGAATTCTATCGGCATGCAGCGCCGCGGGTTTAGCCCGGAAGCGATTGCCGGCGTGAAGAAACTATTCAAGATTTTCTATCTCTCCGGTTTGAATACCTCACAGGCTATAGAAGAAGTGGAAAAACTCGGTCCACTGACACCCGAACAGGAACAATTCTTTAGTTTCATAAAAAACTCACCCCGCGGGATTCATAAATAGAAACGTTTTATAATTAAAAAAGCCTTCCTTTTGAGGGGAAGGCTTTTTTTATGCGGAAATCTGCCATCAATAAGTCAGCGTAAATTTCGTTCCTTTTTTATTTTCCACTTCCAGGACTCCATGTAACTGTGCTGACAAAGCGTTAACTAATTGCAATCCCAGGGTTTGGGGAT
>DAISYT010000033.1:2133-12000 GCA_036825175.1 Candidatus Cloacimonadota bacterium | reverse complement strand
GCTGAATCCGGACTGGAACATCATCAGATCGAGGATTGTGAATTCCTGCCGTCCATTGGTACTGAATCGCTCGGAACAGGAATTACTGCAACTTTGGGACGACCGCCGTCATCTCTATCAGGAGTGTGCCGATCTGATTTTTGCCGGCACCGATTTGCGGGAATTGCTCGAGGCACTGAAAAGCAAATATAAGATCGATGCTTCCCACTAAAATCTCTTCGCTGAATCAGCGAAGAAGCAACATCTTACAATTAACCTCCGTCCGATCGGTTCTCAATCTGGTAAAATACACTCCCGAAGCTACCGGTTTATTATTTTCGTCGCAACCGTTCCAAACTATTTGATGATTTGATGAATTGGCGATTTGGTGATTGGAAAAAGTTTTGATTTTTTGTCCCTTCAAATTATATATGGAAAGTTCGTACGGTTCGTTTGGTTCGATGCTGAAACTTATGGTCGTGCTGGGATTGAACGGATTGGGAAAGACTTTCAGTTGTAAATCCGCAGCCTGTAACTGCTGATTGTTACTCACTTCCACGATTTCCACTTCCACTGAATTGGAAGGTAACGATTCGCCGACATCATAAACGGCAGTCACAAAATATTCATAAACTCCGGCAGCAAAAATTTCATCCGAATATTGCGGTTCAATCGAGCTGGCTACTATAAAACCTTCCCGATAAATATTATAAGCCAGCAACAGATCACGGTCTGCCGGTTCATTCCACCACAAATTAACCACTGAATTTTCTTGCACATCCGCTTGCAAATTCAGTGGTGCTGCCGGCGTATCGGGATTTTCTTCCATCTCGCATACAACGTCAGTAGTATCACTTTCCAAAACATTTATAGAAGTCATTTCCAAAGTATAATACCCCAGCGCATTAATCCTGATCGTCCGTTCTCCGGTGGGAATGTGAGGCAGAAGGAAATATCCTTCTTCATCGGAAAAGGCTGTGCCGAAAGTACTATAAACCTGAGCGCAGGTAATCGGTTCTCCACTTATGGAATTCTGAATATTCCCTTCAATTGCTCCGTAAACTACCGGACAACCGGTAAATACAATATTATCCAAATTCCAGCCGCTGTATTGCCACGAGCCGTCGGTGCTGCCGATAGAAAAACGCAGCAGGACGGTCTCGCTCATATCTGCCAGTTCGGAAATATCATAGCTGCTTTCCGACCAGGCACTTTCTGTGATAGTTGCAGTATTTTCCCAAATATCCACCCAGCTGACTCCGCCGTTATTACTCATGCTGATGTAAGCGTGATCGTAGGCAGATTGTTCCACATTCAGCCATTTCATGAATGTCAGCTGCACATCGCTGAATTGACTACAATCGATGGCTGGAGAAATGGCGGTGTAAGCATGCGTTGCCAGGTTGTTTTCGTAATCGCCGGGATAATTGCCCAAACCGCTCAGATCCACGCCTAAAATATTATTGCCGTTATAGGCAAAATACGGATCGGAATTGCCGTGTTCACCACCCAAACCCTGCGGCATACCGATCTCGAATTCACCGGTCAGCGTCCAATCGGAAATAGCTTCAAAACCATCCTCCCAGATAACTTCGGCAAAAAGTGAACCTGCCAAGATCAAAACAATGATTAAAGTAATGCGCATTTCGTTCTCCCTTATTTCAGCATCAGCATTTTATGTATTATCGATGGGTGTCCGGCTGCTTTCAAACGATAGAAATAAACTCCCGAAGCCGCTTGTTTGCCACCTTCATCCTTGCCGTTCCAAACCACGGAATGCTGACCGGCAGCGATTTTATCGTTGATCAGCTCCCTTACTTTCTGTCCCTTGATGTTATAAATATTCAGAGTCACCTTGCCTGCTTCGGGCAGATTGAACCGAATGGTAGTTTCAGGATTGAACGGATTCGGGAAGTTCATCAGGGAAAGTTCTGCGGCGACCAGTTCATGACCAGTACTCAGCAAAGGTTCGCTGCAAACGATGACCGTGCACGAAAGCAAACTGTCGGCGGGAAGGTACTCGCTCGGTTGACCCGGCAGAATCGGCAGCAACACATCCGGCATTTGCAGATAGACAAAATAATTTTCGGGAAGAATAAAATCCGCTGTCGAGAACGTCATGCTTTCCAAAGAAGGTAAACGCAGTTCGGCAGCCCAATCATAATAAAAATCCGTTGTATTTTGCTGGTTTGTGATCGATTGATGCAGCTTCTGATCTTCCAACGGCAAATAGAAAGAAATGGCATCATCGTAAGGCAGAATTTCCGGTTTTAGAATGTCCCGCGTCGGATTGAAAAGCGAATCGGCAAGTTCGGAAGTTCCCACCAAAATCTGAGCAGATTGCCCGGATTGCTCTGCCTGCAAATCCAATCGCCAATCGTACTCGAATTGCGGCGAATACAGGTTGGAATAATATGGAATGAAACTCAGGTCGATGCCGTCTTCATAACAATAAAGATAATAGGCAGCATCGGCGTAAAGCCGGTCGACAACCTCGAATCCGGTATCAAAAGCGAAAGCTGCCGGCTCGATCAAATGATTTTGCACTGCCTGATAATATTCGAAACTTTGCCCGTTCAGCGTAAATTTCAGCTGGTCGATCCGATAAGTGGCGCGATGCGGATTCGGGATGATATTCCACCCCTGAGCCAACGAAAATCCGCTGGCTGTTCTCTGCATTTCCACGCTGCTCAAAGCTGCATAATGACTCTGCGGAGCGTACAACCAATACGGATGCAAATACTCCGGTTCAGTCACGTTCACAAACTCGTTTTGCCATTCCAGAAACTGAACATTCTGCCCGTAAATTTGCTCGAAAGTGTAAAGATTGGAGGTAAAATTCTGAGTGAACAAATGCCAGCCTTCTGCCGTCTGCACTGTCATCTGCGGTGAAATGATACCGAATTTATAAGGAGAATAATAAGAAAGCGTGTCACCCTGCTGCATTTCCAGGTCGATCCGAATTTGCAAATCTTCAAAAAGCAGGTTGGGAACCGTCCACGCAAACTGCGTCGTACTGGGCAGCAGATCGGTAGCGAGGGGAATGGAAATATCATCATTTTCGGCATAAAGATTGATGTAAGCGATGGTTACCTGCCGATCGACCGTCCAATCCAGAGTAATTTGTTCGCTGGGGTAGAGCAGTTGATTTGCCATCTCCGCAAATTCCAGATTGGGAGTAAGATTTCCATAATATAAAGTGAACGTGTAATAATCGGTGGAGGTGGGCGTGAAATTATACGTGCTGCTGGTCAGATCGATGTATTGACCGCTTCTGTACAGGTAGATGCGTTCGGCATTTCGATCAGGATTTGCCAGACCGATCTCCACTTCCGTATTCAGAAAATCGGTGCGTAAACGATAAGTCCAGGATTTGAGAGCATTTTCCGTATCATAAAAATATTTTATTTCTTGTTCCAGATTTTTTGGAACATCGTTCCAATATTGCTCATAAAATTCCGTAAGAAAATACTCGCTGACTGCTGTGGTATCGGCTGCCAAATCGAAATCTGCCTCGTAGCCGTCGGAAGCAAAAGTATTAAATCCGAACCAACAGGTATCGCTGACGGCGAGAGAGTTGACGGCATATAACTGAAAAATAGGTCGTGATTCTGCGGCTAGCGGCTCACCGAAAAGCGATTCGACTCCATTTTGCACAACCTGCAATTGATATGTATAAAGCAGATTATTTTCTGTAGTTTGATCCAGATATTGATAATCGAGAGCTATTCCCGTCTGACCGGTTAAAGAAGGGTTCGTGAGCCAGGTATCGATCAGTTCATAGGCGCTGAAAGCTGTTTTGCGATAAACGTTAAATCCCGAAAAATCATTATCGGAATAAGCCGACCATTCCAATATGATGGATTGATCACGTCCATAAGCTGCTAAATTGTCGGATGTTACTGCGGTCGGAGCAACGACGATTTCGTTGGAAATATCCGAATAAAGATAATTTTTATCACGCAGGCGGATCGCCAGATGAAGAGAATCGGAACTGCTATAATTGATTGATGTTATGTGGGTTGCCAAACAGGCTAAACGTGAATTGTTGCTTCTATCATAAATCTGGAAATTTCCCTGACTGATCGGTTGATTAGAATAGAGAATTTCATAAGAATCCAGATCGAAACTATCTCCCGGTTCCCAGCCAATTTTCACGTATCCACTGTTATTCTCGATCACATGCAGATCGGAGGGAGCGACGGGAATGGTGCCGTCATTCATCTCATATACGTAAGGCAGAAGTTCCGTCAAAGTATGGATCATCGGTGCATAATATTGCAAGGCATAATCGAATCGACGTGCCATATCCCAGGTTTGAGTCACCGGATCCCAACCGTTGAACCAGTTATAATTACTCACCGTTTGCGGATAGCAGTTGGGAAGTTCATCCACTTCCACGTGAAAACAAGGTTCAAAAACGTCGTAGGTGTTCATGCCGTTTTGCGTATAATTGAACTGACAGTTCCCGCTGTAACCCCACAGGTCGGTGCTGGTATTCACCGCAAAAGTGGTATCGGAGTTGGAATAATTGAAGTCATATTCTTTGCAGTGGAAAGCATAATAATCGTTCAAACAAACGGCATCATGCAATCCTACCGTGTTTGCGGATAAAATGCACTCCGGGCTGAAATTTGCCATATCGAGTCCGAAAGAAGAATGATCGCGAATCGGCAGATCGGGAGAAGATACCTGATATCCGCCGGAAATCTGCACGTTGGCATATCCGGCATGACTATCGCCCCAATCGTAGCTGTGAACCTGAAGGCTGAATTCGAGAGTTTGGAATTCCTCGCGGATCAGATCGCAGCAATTCTGATAGACCAAATTATAAATATGTACCGGATTTCGGGTGGGATCGGAAAGAGATTTGCTATTGGTATAGGAGCCGCTGTTATTCCAAACAACTTCTCTGCCGACGGCAGAAATGAGCAGAAATTTGGATTCCTGTTCCACAAAAGCCTGATAAGCCAGAGGAATGGTGACATAATCATCGCAGGGATGCGGCGCTGTGGTTATATGCGGGTATGGTCCGTCCGGATAATGGATATACAAACCCCAGCCGAAATCGAAAGCGCCCAGTTCGTCATCTCCGGGATCGTCGGTTTCGTTGTCATCGTAATATTCCATATTAGGAATTTCCCGCAATAAATGCAGGGTATGTCCGGTTTCGATATCGTGAAAAATCACCACCTGATACGGAAAATTATTGGCATCGATCGTATCCTGAGCCGTATCCAGATTACCGGCTAAAAATTGATCGATTATCACATTCCAGGTATTCAAAGTATCTTCGCCGGGAATCACATAATTTCCAAAACCGGTTAGCTGCCTGTCCCATGGCGCATATTTATTGTAGCCGGGAGAAGCGACACCTTCGGTAATATGGCTCATCCAATTATCATATTCACAGCCGGGTGCACTGCCAAAAAGGAAATTTCTCAACGATTCGGTTTCTTCAATCACGGCAGAAAGCATGACGGATAATAACAAAATAAAAAAGCAAAACTCTATTCTTTTCAGGTTCAATTTTCATCCCCCTTTTTCCTGAAGCAGAAATTAAAAAAAGGGCTTCTTTTGTCTAATGTTTTTATGATTGGGTATTTTATGTTTTCGGTAAAATAGTTCTGAAATCGTAAATCGTAAATCAAAAATCATAAATCATAAATCATAAATCATAAATCCATACTTTACCCGTTCATCATTTGATATTCTGTTTTGATTATTTAAAACTTTAGTTTTAATAGCTTTTATCCCTATTTTTTTGCTGATAAAAAAATAGCGCCTGCAAAAAATCACAGGCGCCTGTAACCTTGGGGTTGGGTTAGGGAGGTTACATTATTTTTATTTCAGTATTACCATTTTCTTAATGCTTACATAATCCGCTGAGGCAGCATCCATTTCATAGAAATAAATACCGCTGCTTACTTGTTTGCCATATTCATCCTGTCCGTTCCAGGTGACGTGATGATAACCGGCTTCCAACGCCTGGCTCAGAAGTGTTTTTACTTTTTGTCCCTTCGTGTTGTAAATCGTCAGATTCACTTTGGAATCCACACTCAAACCGAAATTGATCGTGGTAGTGGGATTGAAGGGATTGGGATAATTTCCGATCAATGCTGTAACGGCAGGAATTAATTCGTTATTATTTTCGGTTTCGGTGACGTGAAGATTTACCGCCACAACGCGCTGTCCGCCGATACCGTCGTAAATCAGGAGACCGGTAAGATAGGCACCACCGCTCATGCCGGTGGTATCGAAAGAAAGTGTTACCGTATCCATCTCTCCGGCAGCCAGGCTTCCGTTGAGTGGATCGATTTCCAGCCATGCCGGTGAATTGGTAGTGATAATAGAATAATTCAAAATCTCGCCGCCAATATTGGAAATTTCCAGAAATTCTTCCGAAGTGGCATTGGACGGCATTTCCACATTAATAACATTGGGTTCGATATTAATAAGTGGCGGGAAAATGACTCCCAGTGAGGGGAAGATAATATAATCAATTCTGGCACAGTCGGTGCCGCCGGTTACTCCCTGATCTTTGGAATAAACCCATTTTACTGTATGAGTTCCGGCAGAAATGTCATAACTTTCCTGTTCCCAGGTAACATCGCCGCTCCATTCTTCCTGCAAGGTATTATCGATATAGAATTCCAGATAATCATAATTTGCTTCGGAAGATACAGTGCGCCAGAAGCTGATCTGTCCGTCGGCAACTACATCCAGATCCAAAAGAAGTGTGGAATTATTACTATCTCCGATCGAACCGGATTGAGCGCAAAAACTTCCTTCGTAAGCACCGCTGGAAATCTGCCAATCCGCACCGCCACTGAATTCCCAGGGATAAGAAGTAAAGTCGCCGCTTTCAAAATTCTCGACGATCAAACCTAATTGATGTTCAAAAGTAGTTTCATATTCATACGAGCCGGCATAAATCACAAAAGTAAATTCCACAATTGTGCCAATTTCAATCGAGGCGTCGGCAGTAATGGTGTATGACATATTACAGCTGCCCTGAGCCGGAATGGATCCCATGGTTAACGAAGGATTTTCCACCGTAACCAGGCTGTTTCCCGAAACGAATACAGCCAATCCTTCCGGACTATCTGCATGTCCGCTATTTTCCGTAGTAATAATAAATGTGGCAGTTTCACCCGGATCGAGAATTCCATTGTTGTTACCTGAACTGTCATTTACAATCATCGAGCCGATACCAAACTCGGGAGCATTCAGAACGAGGGAAAAATCGGAAGTCCAGGTTTCATCTTCATTGCCGGTAGCTTCCAGAATAAAATCGACTTCATGCTGATCGGGAATATTATCGGCAATATCCAGGTTGAAGGCAGCAGCCACACTGACCGTGGCATTAGCAATCATATCACCAAACAAGGCTGTATCATTGGTAAGAGTCACATATTCATCCGTGGTGGAAATAACAGCCGTAACCGTCGTTGCCGTTTGATTGCCCAAATTATTAAGAGTCATGTCCAGATCGATGTTTTCGCCGTAATCCGGTTCGCCGTTACCATTGCCGGTGGAATCATCAATCTGATAAGAATCGAATACTATATAGGGTTGATCGGAAATAACATAAATCGTGTCGAGGAGACGATTCATGTTGTGGGCAATGATAGAAACAGTGATTTCTTCCATTCCGGTGATCGGTACAAAAGTTTCCACGGTGGCATTGCCGAATTCATCTGCTACAGCTCGTCCGATCAATTCGTCGTTCTGCAAAAGAGCGATCCTGGCGTAAGGAGCATCGGTTGTAAATTGTACTTCCGAGGAGCCGATGGGCACCCCTGCCGGGAAAGTAGCTGTAATATCGGTGGGCGTGGCAGACCAAATATCGAGAGTGGGTTCACCCAACACGATCACACAATAATAGCTCCAGCGGAAATAAGGATCGTTACTGCAAGCGGCAGCATTAACTTCTTTGGAAGCGTCATTCAAACTGCTCACGAAGAAATTTTCATTATCGAAAAGTGATCCCCAAAAATGACGATCTAAGTATTGAGAGCTGGAATTCGTTCCGCCCGGCATATACCAGCCATAACGGGTATTTCCTACAAATACGGCACAGCCATTATCGATGGTGGTAAATTTTTCGGCAATACAATCCGTATCGATGGCAGCAGGAAGACAACCCTGAGAATAGATCAGGAAGAAATTGTTATCGATGCCGTTTGCCGTGATGGTTTGATTATTAACCGTACTGTTGTAAAATTTCATATTATAATCGGTATTGGAATGTCCGAGATGATTAATAAAATTCAACCCGCTGTTCATGTGATTTTGTAACTGTTCCACACCCCAATAGCCATCCCGCTCATAAAGGGTTTCGATCGAAAAATTGGCTCCAATTCCGGTGGTATAATAGCCGTTATATGAACCTCCGTTCACGATCTCATCTTTATAATTTCCGCCGTAGGTGACCGGAGCATCGTTCAGTTGTTCTCCCACCATCAAAGCATTTTCCAACTGGCTGACCACGGGAGCATTTTCGTAAGTAATTTGTTTATTGATGGCTGCAGCCAGTTCAGTGACGCTATCTGCCGAGATTCGTCCGACGTGAACTTCCGTAAGAAAATCGGCTTCAGCAGGTTCTCCCCAACGATTATCTCCGTCCACATTCCAGTCGGGACCGGTGCCGTTACCAACTCTGTCCAGACCACCGTAATATAGTTCGGAAGGAATGCTGTAATCTTCCGTGCCGTTGGCATCGATCCAGAAACCACGATGCGGAACCTGAGAAATATCTCCTGCCAGCAGAACATATTGAGTACCCATATTCTGATAGGCATCGATGATGAAATTTCTGATTTTATCAGCATTGTCTGTGCCGGTATATTCACTGTAAATATCGGCAGTAGTTTTGGTGAATACATGATAACCCTGTCCGGTTTTGAATGCGACAAATTCCTCGATGGTGGAAAGATATTGATCGGAAGTAACAATGACATATTCGTAATCGTTTATATCACGGCTGTTTTCCGTATTGGGGTAATAAGTAATAATTTCCTGATTACAAACGGTTTGAGATAAACGCTCGTTCGTGGCGTTATCGGCACGATAGAAATTATCGTACGCTTTCTGAGCCTCGGCAGAAGTCTGAGTGCGAACGGTAACCTGGATATTTCGGTAAAAGTTTATTTCGTTCGTCCGGGGATTATATTGCAGAGGATAAAGGTTAAAAAGTGCTACGGCATGACCACACAGATAATTCGTTGTCAATTCCGTGGTCAGATTTGGCGGATACAAAGCATCATTATCGTAGATTGCATTCGGTTCGTCGAAAGTAATTTTACCCGAATAGTTGAGCGGATATGGTTTTTGGGAAGGATAAATATTGTAGGTTCCGGGCAGAACTTCACTTTCCAAAAGCTCGATTTCCACGGCAACAGCTTCTTCTCCCGGAGGAAGCAGCATTTGTACGGAAAGACTGGGCAATTGGGGATTACCGGGCAGGGTAAGATAATTTAAGCCTTCGATATATACCTGCTGATATGAATCTCGATCGGTAAAGACCGGTTGTCCGAAAGAAAATGTTTTTTGTACGGTTCCTGCCGACAAAATCGACAAACCGAGTACAAAAAATAAAATTGAAAGATACAGTTTATTTTTCATTAATTCTCCTTATTCTCTTTACTCTATTTTTTCTATTTGTTTATGCAAAATAAGTTCCAATCGTTACATTGTGATTAAATTTATTTATTTCGTGTTTGCTTCCCTGGCGCTGTCGCACCGGGCTACTTTATTTCGTCCCTACGGGACTGGTTTAAGTAATCAGTAATCAGAAATCAGCAATCAGAAATCAGCAATCAGAAATCAGCAATCAGAAATCAGAAATCAGCAATCAGAAATCAGCAATCAGTAATCAGGAATCAG
>DAISYT010000033.1:0-2033 GCA_036825175.1 Candidatus Cloacimonadota bacterium | reverse complement strand
CCTCGGCACTTACTTTTATTTCGTGTTTGCTTCCCTGGGCTGACGCACCGGCTACATTATCTCGACCCTATGGGACTGGTTTTAGTAATCAGTAATCAGAAATCAGCAATCAGCAGTCAGCTATCAGTAATCAGAAATCAGCAGTCAGCAATCCTCTATTCACCCCAAAATGTCTCGGACTTGCCCGTCTTTTTCATTGACACCGAAATTGTCCTTTCGAGATTGAAACCCATGAATGAAATACCTAAAACTAAAATAAAAATCGAGTCCGTTCCCCCAACTAACGGATATTATTACTTCGCCGACGCTCAAGAAATACTGTTTTGCAGCAAAACTGCCAATTTGCAGAAAAGTCTGCGAAATTTGCTGTCGGCAGGAAAGGATGATAAAGACATTTTTGAACTCATCTCCCGCACGCAAAATATTTGCTTTCAATCCACAGACTCGCTTTTTTTGGCGATGCTGGAAGAGAAAAAAATAACTTCAAAATCCGCTCCAGAATTCAATCAGATCATCAAACCGTTTCAAAATTTTATCTATCTGGCAATCGACTTTGATCATCCGCCTTATTTGAAAATCTCCGAACAAACCACAGAAAAATTCTACTATCTCGGTCCCTTCACCGACCGCTTCTTTCTTTATGATTTTATCGATGCCATGGGTGATCGATTCCGGCTGCCGGTCTGCCCCGATGAAGATTTTCCCTGCCCCAGATTGCCGGGAAAAAAGTGCGAAGGCTGGTGTTTGCAGGAACCTCCTCAAATACTGCGGATGATCGTAAATTTCTATCTGCAGAGAAACGATGAAGTTCTGACAAAAATGCAGCAGGAACGTAACGATCTGGAATCCGCCCTGGAATTTGGAAAAGCAGCAAAACTAAAATCACAACAGAAAGCGATCGAAAAATATTATGATATTCTGCGTTTTTTACATGTTACGAAAGAGCTAAATTTCGACCTGGATATGGCGGGAAAAACCGTGCGGATCCAGCGTGGTTTGATCAGTAAAATTACCGAAAATGGTGTTGTTACCGAATTTCCTATTCCCGAACCGGTATATCGTGAAGTGGAATTCCTGGCTCATGATAAAAGCGAATTTACGGAAAGAATCATTATCTATCGTGAATTGATAAAAAATAAACTTGAACAAATTGAAGACATCTGTAAAAAGTCTGTTTTGAAAATGAATAACGAGTTAAGGTGGATAGATAAATGAAGATATTGGTAGTTGACGACGAGGAGTCGATGACCGATTTTTTAAAGGTGGAATTGGAAGAGGGCTGTAGCGATCTGGAAGTGATCGTGAAAAATACCGGTTATGAAGCACTTAATCGCATTATGCAGGGCGATATTAATCTGGTAATTACCGACATCGCCATGCCGGATATGGACGGCTATGAACTTTTCCACCGCACCCAAGAATACGACGAAAATATCCCCGTTATCATGATGACCGGCTTTGGGTACGATCCCAATCATGCCGTGGTAAAATCACGTCAGGAAGGTTTGACGGATGTACTTTTCAAGCCATTCGATGTAAGCAAACTTTTCGATCTGATCAAGCTGCGCACTCAAGGAGAATAATTACGAAAAGAGCGGCTTTTCTGCTTTTCTTTTTACTTCTTTTTTTTTCTGCTTCATCCGTTTTCCCGGCAACGTTTGAAAATGTAACTTTGCAGGGAAATCCCGCCGACATTGCTATTTTGGAACAGGTACTATCCGGATTCGATGCCGATGTTTTTGCCTTCCAAAAAAGTGTGGGAGTTTATTTGGATTCACCCATTACCATTCGTATTGCTGCCGATAAAAAAGAGTTTTCCAACTGGACGGGTAGTGATTCCGGCATTTTGGAATTCAGCCAGGCTTTTTACGACAGCCGTACCGAAACCATTTATCTGCGTCATCCGGCGGAATTGAAAAGCCTCGTTCTGTTGCAACGCATTTTACTGCACGAATATATTCATCATTTTGTGGGAAAATTGTGGAAGCATTCGCCTCTCTGGTTCAATGAGGGCATGGCGGTTTATTTCAGCA
>DAISYT010000032.1:0-12034 GCA_036825175.1 Candidatus Cloacimonadota bacterium | reverse complement strand
ATTAGGAGTCAAAAAATGTTGAAAAAGATTATTTTAATCACGCTTGTTTTCAGCCTCACCTTCACAATATTTGCCCAGAATAATAACGATCTGCCAGCTAAACAGAAATCTGCCAAAAAAGCCATGCTGCTTTCATCTCTTTTTCCCGGCGCAGGACAGTATTACGCCGACAAATCCAATCTTGCCACTTACATCTTCCCCCTTCTGGAAATCGGTTTGTGGACAGGCTACATAGTTTATCATCAGAAAGGACTGGATAAAGAAAGCGATTACCAGGATTATGCGGACACCTATTATAAAAGAGAGTATCAGGAAAGAGTACAGAGCGATATCACCCAGGATCCGAATGCCAGTATAACCTTTTATTCCAATCACTTTCGTCTGGATGAAGAAAACACACAGCATTTTTACGAAGACATCGGTAAATACAGCAAATACGTTTTTGGCTGGGTCGATTGGTATGAGGTTTACGCCACTTCCGATGGTGCAACATTCTTTTCTCCCAACTGGATTTGGGACGAAGAAACCGGCATCATGGAAGGCGTAGGCGACCCCAATAATCCTACCTCGGAATATTATGTAGGTGATGAAGACATTTTTCAACAAAATCATGGTTTACATTCCCGTAAATTAGTTCATTATGTGGAGATGCGTAAGGATGCCGAAGATTTATATGATATCGGCAGATATTTCAGTTATGGCATTTTGGCGAACCATTTTGCCAGTGCGTTACACGCTCATCATATTGCCGTTCGGCACAATGCCGAGTTAGCTCAGAATGTTCATTTGCAGGTGGCACCCGTGCTGGTAAATAATCATCTTTCTCCCGCCATCATTTTTTCCACAAGGTTCTGATCATGAAGAAAATAGTTTTATCGATTCTGCTGCTGGCTTTGCTTCTGCCCTTAGCAGCAGAAACCAAATCCGTGCGAAAAGCCATGCTTTATTCGGCGATTCTGCCCGGAGGAGGAGAATTATACACCCAAAATTACAATCGGGCTGCCACTTTTCTGGCGGTGGAAGCTGCCAACATTTTTATGTATTTCCGCCTGAAATCGGAACGACAGTGGTCGCTGGATTCCTACAAACAGTTTGCTTATACTGTCAACGGCACTTCCAAAAGCAGCAAAGACTCGCATTACCAGGACATGCAGGATTATATCAGCAGTGAAGAATACAATGCCGATATTATCCGCGATGCCAGAAATTATTATCTTATTTATAAAAACGATCCGGTGGGATACGAAGAATATTTGGAAGAATATCTGATCCGGAACGAAGATGCCTGGGACTGGCAAAATAAAAAAAATTGGTATAAATACCGCGATATGCGCCGTGATAAACAGAACCTGGAAATTTATATGAAGTTTGCTTTCGCCGCCGCCATCATGAACCGTTTCATCAGCGTGGTGGATTCGGCAATTCTCACCAAGAAATTCAATCGTGAAGACCATGTATACGGCTATTTTCAGATCAGACCGGATTGGGAAAAAATCGGTTTGAAACTAAAATATGAAATTAATTTCGATTAACAGGAAGGTATAATCGTGAAAAAAATCCTGCTACCGCTTCTGGCGATATTTATTCTGGGAACTGTGAGTCTGCATTCCGAAGTAAATCCGCGTTCCAAAGCCTTTAAATCTCTGTTGATTCCCGGCTGGGGAGAACTATCCATGGGAAAGAATTCCGGTTACTGCTTTCTGGCAGCCGAAGTTATGCTTTGGGCTTCCAGTTACTATTTCGAGGAAGAAATCGATCTGAAGGACAAAGCTTCCCGCAATTATGCTTACAAATATGCCGGAGTTAATACCGATATCGAACTGACAAATGATTATCTATACAATATGAAAAAATATATGAGTTCCGGCTACGAATCCGGCGGTTATAATGCCAAGATCGCCGAACGGGCTATGAGTCTTTATCCTGACGATCCGGCTGCCCAAACCGAGTATATCGAAACTTATGCCTATTCGGACGAATATGCCTGGGAATGGGAAAGCAGCACCAAAAAATATAATTATACCATCATGAGAAAGAGAATGACGCAATATAAAGGTTACATCAAAGGCATCACCGGCGGCATCGTGGCAAATCATCTGTTCAGCGCCATCAACACACTACTTACAGCCAATAAGATCAACCGGCTGGAGCTGAGCATGAGATTTGATTACGATATGAATCCCACTTTTCTGGCTTCATATAAATTTTAAAATTTGAAAATATTTGGAGGAATATCATGGCTGTTGTTATCACAGGAAAAGATCTGAAAATCGAAGATGTATATAATGTTGCCGTAAATCATGAAAAAGTAGAACTTCATCCCGCTGCGTTGGAAAGGCTGGAAGTCTGTCGATCTTTCATCGAAAGAAAAATCGAGGAAGGCGAGATCATGTATGGCGTCAATACCGGCATCGGTGAATTTTCCGAAGTCGTTTTGAACGATGAACAGATCAAACAATTCCAAAAATACCTGATTTATAATCATTCCGCCGGGATCGGTAAACCTTGCCCCATCGAACATGTACGCGCCGCCATGCTGGGCAGAATCAACGTTCATGCTAACGGACATTCCGGTTGCCGTCCGATTATCACACAAACTTTGGTAGAACTGCTGAACAAAGGTGTTACTCCGGTTGTTTGTGAAAAAGGCAGCGTAGGCGCCTGTGGCGACCTGGCGCCGATGAGCCAGATCGCTCTTCTGATGATGGGTGAAGGCGAAGCATTTTACCAGAACGAAAGAATGCCGGGTAAAGAAGCGATGGCAAAAGCCGGTATCGCCATTCCCGGGTTGCAAGCCCGTGACGGACTGGCTACGATCAACGGCAGTAACCTGCTAACAGCCATTTCCGCTCTGATCATTTACGAAGCAGAAAGATTTATTAAACAGGCAGAAATTGCTGCTGCCATGTCTTTGGAAGCTTTGATGGCAAATCTGAAACCTTACGATGCCAGATTGCATAAATTACGCGGTTTTCAGGGAGCAGTTACTTCTGCAGAAAATATTAAGAAAATTATCGATGATTCCGACCTGCTGAAAGGCATGAAAGTAAAAGTGCAGGATGCTTACAGCATGAGATCGACACCGCAGGTTTTAGGCGCTGCCCGTGATCATCTGCGCTGGACACGCAGCCAGATCGAAATTGAATTGAACGGTGTTGGCGATAACCCGATCTTCCTGCCGGAAGATGGGATAGTTCTTACCGGAGCCAATTTCCAGGGTTCTCCTGTAGCAGTTCCCATGGATATGCTGGCAGCCTGCATCACCATGATTTGCGTGATTTCCGAAAGGAGATTGAATCGCTTGCTGAATCCCGCTTTGAATGTGGGATTGCCTGCCTTCCTGACCAAAGGTGCCGGCATGTTTTCCGGTCATATGCTCAGCCAATACACCGCCGATATGCTGATCGTGGAACAAAGAATTTTATCCGTTCCCGCCAGCATTCAGTCCATTCCTGCCGCCGCCGATCAGGAAGATTTCGTTAGTATGGGAATGAACACTGCGCTCAAGGCGCGTCAGATTTTGGATAATGCTTACGGCATTTTGGGAATCGAATTCATCGCAGCGGCTCAGGCTCTGGATTTCAGAGATTACACTCCCGGCAAAGGAACGCGTGCCGCTCATCAGGCTGTACGCAAAATCGTGGAACACCTCGAGGTGGACCGACCTTTGTTCAACGACCACAATAACATGATGGAAGCCGTGAAAAAACGCGTCGTTCTTCAAGCGGTGGAAGCTGAAATCGGAGAATTGAAAACATATTAACATTTTTCAAAGAAGGTAGAAAAAAAATGCCTGTTATTATCACAGGAAACGATCTGACTTTAAACGACGTGCAGAACGTCGCCTATAATTTTACCAAGATAGAATTACATCCGGAAGCGGTCGAAAAAATCGATCGCTGCCGCGATTACGTAGAACAGATAATTCGGGAAGACCGTGTAGTTTACGGTCTAACAACCGGTTTTGGCAAATTCAGTACAATCCGCATTCCTCTCGACGAATTGGAAGAGTTGCAGGAAAATCTGATCGTCAGCCATTCCACCGGAGTGGGAAATAATCTATCCATTCCCGAAACCAGAGCGGTGATGCTGCTACGCATCAATGTGCTGGCAAAAGGTCATTCGGGAATTCGTAAATCCACCTTGCAAACGCTTATCGACATGCTCAATGCCGGAGTTCATCCCTGCATTCCCGAAAAAGGTTCGGTGGGCGCCAGCGGCGATCTGGCACCACTTTCGCATTTAGCTCTGGTTTTGTTGGGCAAAGGTGAAGCCGAATTCCAGGGCGAAATACTACCCGGTGCTTGCGCTCTGCAAAAAGCCGGCATTACACCCGTTCAATTAAAAGCCAAAGAAGGTCTGGCTCTCAATAACGGCACCCAGGTAATGACCGCCGTTACAGCACTTTCTTTTCTACGGGCAGCCCGATTGGTACGGCAGGCGGATATCATCGCTGCCGTAAGTGTCGAAGCCATTTTGGGAACCGCCGCTGCTTTCGATCCGCTGATCCACGCCTTACGTCCGCATCAGGGTCAGATGGCTTCTGCTGCCAATTTGAAAGCACTTTTACAGGAAAGTGAATTGAATCATTCTCATCAGAACTGCGGTAATGTGCAGGATGCTTACAGTTTTCGTTGCACTCCGCAGGTGAATGGCGCCGTGCGCGATGCTTTGCAATATGTAAAATCTGCTTTGGAAGTGGAGATCAACGCTGCCACCGATAATCCGCTCATTTTCCCGGATGAAGATAAAGTAATTTCCGGCGGTAATTTTCATGGCGAGCCCATCGCTTTTGCTGCCGATTTTCTGGGCATGACCGTCGCCGAACTGGCAAACATTGCAGACAGAAGAATCGAGCAAATACTCAATCCGGCTTTGAACCGCGGTTTACACCCTTTCCTGGCAACCCGCCCCGGCGTGGATTCCGGTTTTATGATCGCCCAGGTTACAACGGCGGCGCTGGTTTCGGAGAACAAAGTGTTGGCTCATCCGGCTTCCGTCGATTCTGTTCCGACCTCGGCAAACCAGGAAGATCACGTGAGCATGGGAACAATCGGAGCCATGAAGAGCAGGACTATCGTCGATAACTCGGCTTATGTGCTGGCAATCGAATTGATGATAGCCATTCAGGCTCTGGAATGCCGTGCTTTTCCCAGTTCTCCGGCTCTCGAAGCAGTGAAAAATACAGTGAGAAAGCAGGTGGCTCATCTGGAAAAAGACCGACAACTTAACCTCGATATAAATAATATGAAAAAAATCATAGACTCCGACATTTTGATCAATGTGGTTTCCGATTATATTGTATTAAAATAGGAGTAAGAAGTGAAAAAATTCGCGGTTCTAATTGCACTCATCCTCTTCAGCATGGAAGGTTGTGTGTATTATAATACTTTTTTCAATGCCGAACGATACTTCGAGGAAGCTCAGGAAATGGCGTTGAATGATGAAGGCTACCCGTCAAACGCAGCCATTCAGAATTATAATAAAACCATCAAAAAATGCGGTATCGTACTTACAGAATATAAGGATAGCGAATATTCAGACGACGCTCTGTTTTTAATGGGTCGTTGTTTTTTTTACATCGGCAGAAATTACACCCAGGCGATCAAGAATTTTGACGATTTGATCGAATTTTATCCGGACAGCAAATTCGTTCCCAAAGCAAAAATTTATATTGCCCGATGCAATTATCAATTCGGGCAGAAACAGAAAGCCTTCGACCTTTTGCAGGAATTTCTGCAGGAACCATTATATTCCGACGAGCATCCGCAAGCTTTGCAGTTACTCGCCGATTATCATCTGGCGGATATGAATTTTGTGGAGGCGGATTATTATCTGCAACGTATTATCGAGAAATATCCCAAATCCGACCAATATGAAAATGCCTTTTTCCTGAAAGGAAAAGCGCAATATGAAGCCGGCAACTACGCAGCTTCCATCGAGGTTTTCAATTCGCTTCTTAAATCTAGAGTTCAACGCAATATGAAGCTGGATGCCCGTTACTACATCGCCTTAAACTACATTTTGCTGGAAGATTACGAAAAAGCCTACAAGTACTCACTTTCTCTTCTGAAAGATGATTACCGGGAAAATAATATCTCCAAAATTCAACTGCTGAAAGCACGAAGCATGTCCGGTTTGGAAGATAACGAGGCGGCTATTCCGCTGTTTGAACTCATTATGACCGACAATAAAAGAACTCAACTCTCTGCCGAAGCAGCTTATTTTCTGGGTGATCTGTACTTTTCCAATCTTCATGATTATGAAAAAGCTATCGAATATTTTAACAAAGTTAATACTGAAAACAATAAATCGAAATACGTGGAAAAAGCCGTAACCCGCAGCGCGGTTGCCAGTCAGATCATTCAATTCAATAATCCCGATACCAGTCTCAATACGAAAGAACTGGTTTCGCAACAATTTAAATTGGCGGAATATTATATCGAAGAACTGAATATGCCGGATTCGGCGCTGTTCGTTTATGATTACATCATCAAACACAAAGACCTTCTGGTTGCCAAACTGGATTCGTTGCAGATCAGACTAAATTATGAAAAAAACCTGCTCGATTCATTAAATCTGGTTGCCGAAGCCACACCTTCTGAGATGGAAGATGCTGAAATTATCTCTGAAAGCGTTAATATAGAAAAAGATAAAGCTATTGACGATTCGCTTTGGGCAGAAGTCGAATTACCCGATTCTATCGAGTTAGTACAGGTTACCGATTCCATGAATTCGCCTTTCGAGATTCCTGCCGAGGAAAAAAAAGATGAAAGCATCGCTTCAGCTTCGGCTGATTCGTTGGAAACAACAATTGTTACAGTCGCCGATTCCACACAAGTTATCGCACCCAGTCTTCAGGAAAAGCTAAATCAGCAAAATAGTATTGTCGCTTCACTTCAGCAATACATCGACCGCACTTCTCGGGATATTTCCGAATATCAAGATGAGTTCATTCCCTTTGCCGAATTCGTCAAAATCTGGCTTTATAAAACTGTTTATTCTGATTCTACCCGTGTAGCAACAGCTTTCGAGGATTTTAGCAGCAGATATCCGGATCATAAATACTCGTATGCTTCCCGCCAATTGATCGATGGAGATAAAGTGGAAATAACCACCCTCAAAGAAAAAAATGAACTTAAAAGTTATGAAAATGCTCTTGCTTTGATCTCCACCGCTCCCGATTCTGCCGACGTTTTATTGAAAAGTATCGCGGCTGATTCCTTGAATTCCTTCAATATGAAAGCCCGTTATTGCCTGGGTTACCTGAATCATTTTGTGCTTCAGGATACTTTGAAGGCAAAAGATTATTACGATAACATTCTGGCTCTGGATACAAGTAATGAATACAAGACGAGTATCGAGAAATACTATGACGGCAACCATTTCCTGGCTATCAGCCGTCTTCCTGTCCTGGTACAGATAGAAGAAAGAGAGCGCTTGGAAGAAGAAGAAGAAGCACAAAAGGCAATACTGGAAAAAGTTGAAGAGGTCGAGACGGATATTCCTTCTCCCGAAAAAGATAAAAGCAAGAAACTAAAAAAAGAGGAACCCGCTTCATCTACAAAAGATAAAAAATCACCGGAGAAAGAGCAAATAGAAAAGCTCTATTATCCCGAACTGCTCAAAGATGAAATCAGTGAACCGGCACCACCGGATAGCACCGAATTGCAGAAGCAGAAAAAACAGGAAGAGCCTCAGGAAAAGACTCAGGAAGAACCGGCAGAGCCTGAGATAAAACCCGATAAAACTACAGAAAAATCCGAAGAAATAAGCGAAGAATCCGCAGAAGAGATTACCCCGACCGAAGAACCGGCTGATTCCACTCAGACGCAGAAAGCCACGAAAACTACCAAAAAAGGAACGACGGAAGAAACCTCCGGAAATGACGATGAAACTTCCTCTGCCTCGGGTAATTGATCGCTCTGATTTTTTAGAACCGACCTCGATTGTAAAAAGATGAAAAAAGAGTCGGTATTTTTACGACAAAATTCTTTGTTAAAACTATTGTATGTCATCGTTTTCACTTTCATCATAACCATCGCCGATTTATCATATTTTTTAATATTATTCACCTTCCATCTTCTGTTGATCGGCAGCTTACGGTTTTCCATTCTGCCCAAATGGCTGTTTACCATCATCAAAATCCTGCCTTTTTATATTTCGCTACTTCTGCTCAGCATAATTTTCGATTCTCCTTTCTTTCCTCAGCTTCTGCTTTTGGGAAGGCTCTCCCTCATCCTCTTGCTTTCGGTCTTTCTGATAGAATCTTCTTCCATCGAGAATTTCGTGGCTGATACTGCCGGTTGGAAGCAGCGCTGGCATGATCTTCGTTTTTTTTTTCTGGCAGTGATCTATTTTATTCCCGTATTTATCGGCAAATTTAAACGGTTGAAAAAAGGTAAGTTATCTATAAATATACTGAAAGAATGCTTCGATGAAATCTGCCGAATTGAAACAGAAACAGAACAAAGCCTGAGAATTTCCCACCGAACTTTTGATATCACAGCGAATTTGCTGCTAATTCTTCCCTTATTATTCTGCATTTTTATCACAATCATTTACAGGAAGGTTTTATGCGTTATTTAGCCAAAGTAGCTTATGATGGAACAAATTTTTGCGGCTGGCAGATTCAGAACGGACAACGTACGATTCAGGGTGTTATTGAAAAAGCTTTATTTCTAATCGCCAAAACTGAGATTCCCGTTACCGGCGCCGGTCGTACCGATGCCGGTGTTCATGCTCTCGGACAGTATTTTCATTTTGATTTTCCGCTCGGGATGACAGCAGATCAGATAAAAAAAGCATTACAAACAAAGCTTCCTTATGAAATCAAAATCGTAGCGATCTTGTCCGTGAGAGAAGATTTTCATGCTCGTTACCAAGCGATCAGGCGACGTTACCAATTCATTATTTCTCAAAATCCATCGCCTTTTAATCGTGATTTCGCAGCTTCCTTTCCCGGAATTAAGTTCGACCTCGATTTGATGCGATCGATCGCAGATATGTTCCTGGGAAGTCATGATTTTACTTCGTTTTCCAAATTCAATCCCGAGATCGTTTCCCAAATCTGCCATATTCAGGAATTTGTAATTTCCGAGCATCAGGATGAAATCATTCTGCAAATTTCTGCCGACCGCTTTCTGCATAATATGGTGCGCCGCATAACCGGATGTCTCATCAATATTATGAGAAAAAAGGAAAATCCTGAAATCGTGAAGTCACTTTTAGCGGCTAAATCCACACAAAACAAACTGATCTCGACAGCTCCGGCAAAGGGATTATATCTTTTAGACGTCGTTTATCCACCCGCGTTTTTCTTATAAAAAAAAAACATCCGGCAGATGCCGGATGTTTTTCTCAGGTTTTATCCCGAATTATTTCAGAAGAATCATCTTCTTGGTGCTTGTGTAGCGTCCGCCAGCTTTCATCTTGTAGAAATAAACGCCACTGGCAACACTGTGGTTATTGCTATCGGTACCATTCCAGATAACTGTGTGTTCTCCGGCGGTTGCATAGTCATTAACCAAAGTATTAATTTTCTGACCTTTTACATTGTAAACTTCGATAGCCACATTACCAGCTTCTTTCACATTGTATTTGATCGTCGTGGTAGGATTGAAAGGATTCGGGTAGTTGCTCAGGTCTTGGTCGTTTGTAACGACGGTATTGTGATCTTTTCCAACTCCAGGCATGCTGCTAAAGTCAACTTTAATGGAGGCATATTCCAGGTTTCCACCGAGGTTACTTCCCTGAGATTGAATGTAAGAACCGAAGCTATTATCATCGTAGAAGAACAGATGGATTTTTCCCCATCCATCGCCCATATCTTCGATTTTATCGCCACAATATACATAAGCAGGCATCATGCCGGCAAAGGCGGGTTCATAGTTTACATCGTCGGATTTGGAATTCAGGATGAGAGGTTCAGTCCATGTCTGTCCACCATTAGCAGAGAAGACCATATAGATTTCAGCAATGGTTGCCCAGTCGATATATTCTTCATCGCCGGCGTCGTTGTAAAATTTGTTCTTCAGACCGTTTGACCACATGTGAACCATCCAGCCATTATCATCATTAATAGCGATCTTAGCCAGGTTTTCATGGAAAGCTACATCGTTGTACCAATAATAAATCGGCCAGTCATTGTACATCATTACACTTCCGGTAGTGGAATATTCATCGACGACACCATCGTTATCGGTATCCCAGGGCACGTACATTTCATTGTATTGCCATTCGTAATCAGGATTAGCAGCGTTTTCGTTAACTTCCGGAGCTGCAATAATATAGCTGATCTCATCGGTTGTAAAATTGTATTCAAAATTGTACGGGAAGATTTCATACGGATAGTAATAACTGCTACCTGTAGCATCTTCACGTGTTTGCAGAGCAAGATTGATCTGCATAGCTAATTTGTTGGAGCCGTCATGGAACATGGTAGTCATGTGACCGGCATAAGTAGGTCCCCAGAACAGATCGTACGGTTGGTTATTTGAATCTAAGTAGAAATAACTTCCGTCCAAGTTCTGTGGATTCCAGGTATCGATATCGATTGGAATAGAACTATAAGTCCAATCACCTTCAGCATAATTGTGATTATAGCAAACATATACTTCGTCATTCGAATTGAAGCCAAAGAAAGCTACCGTACCATCGACTTTAGAAACATCAAAAGACATGAATGGACGGATCCATTCCGGGTTGCTCTGATTCCAACCATCAAAAATCGGAATAGTAACATAATCCCATTCTAACTGAGATTGCTGGTCCAAATCATTGGAATTGAAATCGGCATAAGCAATTAATGGATTTTCCGTCGGATCGCCGGATGAATAACCATTATTAGCCTGAACATAAACTCTTCTCTTATCGGGATCCGGTGAAGGTCCTACGGAAACGTACGGCCATTCGAATTCATCAAGAGTACCATTAGGAGTATTTGCTGGCTGATTATCGCCAATCACGACAAACGGAGTAAGCCACAAACCTACGAGCATGTAATAAAGGTCATAGGTGAACATACATTCCAATTCGCCGGCAGGAGCCTGAAAGTCAACATGCCAGGAAACAAATGGAACACCGGTTACCGGATCGACATCAACGCCGGCATAACCTTCGTGTAAATCAGTTGTACTAATTGTTGAACAGTTAGTCACTGTACCATTGGCATCGACGTAAGCATAATATACACGTCGGTTTACGTTAACTGTTTCACGGGCATGGAATATTATGTAAAGTCCGCCAAACTCATCTGCCTGTACTCTTACAGGTGTACCGTTATAACTACCAGGCATATAGTCATAGTAGTTTTCCATCAAAGAAGTGGGTTGAGTAACAAATTCGTACGAAATTTCTCTCGCTTGAGAGTGGTTAGCCACTTTCCTGGTTTCGATAACATTATCGCGCAGGATGGGTTGTTTGGCAGTAACTTTCATCAGGTCATCGGCAAACAAACCAAATACTAATAATGTTAACACTAATAAAACAAATAACTTCTTCATTTCTTCCTCCTTGTTTTTGTGCTAATTATATTCTTAAAAAAAGAACTTAAGTGAAAGGCGATGGGGAGTTTCCAGGAAACTCTCGGTCAAATCGCCGTAATTAGAATACGAATAATCCAGATCGATAATTGCAAAGCTGGTAGGAATAGTCCAACCGAAACCTGCTGAATAGGAAGCAGCATCGTATTCGAACTGATAACCGGAACGGATTTTGAAAGAACCGATTTTATATTCACATCCCACGTTGTATGTTTCCGTTCTGTCCACGCAGTTATCCAATTGTCCGCTTAAAACCAGAGATTGATCGTTTGTACGATACAGATCGATGGCAGCAGCCAGGGCAAAGTTCATGGGAATTTTAAAGCCGATTTCTTCTCTGTCTTCATCGATCAATCCGTCACCATCGTTATCCAAAAGATCGAATGGGTCTTCATCCATTTTTCCGTCACCATCGTTATCCAGATCATATTTCAAATCGGGACCGAAATTGCGCAAAGCCATGCCAATCGTCAGGTTTTTCCAGCCGGTAT
>DAISYT010000031.1:0-12084 GCA_036825175.1 Candidatus Cloacimonadota bacterium | reverse complement strand
TTATCCTCCCGTTTCATCTGATTTGAAAAAAGAAAAACGTTCAAAATAAGACAAGAAAAAAATAGAACTAAAATCAATAATTTCTTTTTAAACCAGAAGCGGAAAAAGCATTACAAAAGTAAAACAACCCGCAGATAGAAAATTCTTCTCCCGGTAAGGGGGAATTCCTTTTCCGCCGGCTGCGGAAAGTAATTGTAATAACTAATTCAAACTAAAGAATTCCTAAAGACTTGCCTCGGAGACAGGCTGTTCCAAAAATTGTTTTTTCACTTCAGGATTTATTTTCACAAAAAACTTGCCCCATTTCATTCCGAACTAAATTTTTGTGTCATAAATTCACAAGAGGTATTATATGAAGGGTAATGTGAAATGGTTCAACGACACCAAAGGCTATGGTTTTATTCAGAACTCAGACGGTAAACAGTTTTTTGTTCACTGGAAAGCGATCACGACTTCGGAAAACGGCAGGAAATTTTTGTTGGATGGCGAAGCTGTGGAATTCGATGTAGTCAGTTCCAATAAAGGTGATCAAGCCATAAATGTTGTGCGACTAAGCCTGAATCGTTGATTTTTTTACGTATTTACAGGAGAAACAAAGCCGGTATTTTTTTGCCGGCTTTGCGCTTTATTTAGAAAGGATGAAATCAAAAAAAATAAAAAAGTTAACCGGTTTAATAAGAGAAAGTTGAATACATGTAAGTGAAATAGCCGGAAAAATATTCGCAGAATTTTTTTAGATTACAGGTCATTATAAATAAGTATAAATTGCAGGATGTGAAATGTAGAGAGCTGACCTGGTAGTTACGGATTTAGGGTCGGAACAGAATTTAGTCACGCTAGGGAAAAACGAGAAAAATGGAGGGGAAAAATAGATTCAGCAAAGCATCAGGCTGAGCTGGCAGAAGGCGAATTGCCACCATTACCTTTCTTGGTTGAAATCATGAAGGATGCGAGCGGTGAAAAAATACTGGAAAGAAATTAATATAAAATAAAAAGGGTTACGTTACTACCAAGAAAAATAGTAACGAATATACGGAGGATTAATGAAAAAATATTTGTGTTTGATGTTAGTAATCATTTCTGCACTCGGTTTGCAAGCTCTTACGCTGGCGGAAGCCAGGCAACTGGCACTGGCAAATAATCCCGAATTGCTGGCTCAGGAACAAGCCACCAAATCTGCCAGAACCACTCTCTGGCAATCTTACCTGAACCTGATTCCATCTGCCAACGTGACGGGAAGTTATGTAAAATACGATGATCCGGTTACTTTAACAGCCGGGAATGCAGATAGTTATAAAAATTACGGTTATGATATCTCTCAGCCGATTTTTCACGGCGGCAGCATCTGGCTGGGAGTGCGTATCACTAACGACAGCTATAAAATTTCCCGGAACACATTGTATAATCAAAAGCTGGCAACGATATCCACAGTGGAATCTTATTATTTTACGGTTTTGGAAAACAGGGATTTACTAGCTCTGGCAAAGAAAAATCTGGAAAATGCTGAAAAGAACCTGGAAATCGGCGGGATACAATATGAAACGGGGCAGTTGTCCAAAGCCGATTATTTGAATCTGCAAGCCGAAAAAGCCAGCAGAGATGTGTCTCTCATTTCCAGGGAAAATCTTTATCAAACCAGTCAATACGAGCTGACCAGTTTTCTGCAACTGACTGAAATGCCGGAATTGGAAGACATTCAACAGAGCGAACATACCGAAATGATGAGTCAATTGCAAAGCCTGGATTCTGCAGCCGTCGAAGCTCTGATCGAGGCATTGGTACAGGCGGGAATAAATAACAACCTTACGATCAAAAATTCCATTTTATCGCGGGCGAGTGCCCAAAAATCTCTTCTGATCGCGGGTGGCGAATTTCTTCCGACGGTAAATCTCTACTATTCCAAAAGCTGGCAGAAATATGATCTTCAGGATGATTACAGCGATAGCGGTCAGTTGGGTATCAATTTTTCCATTCCCATTTTTCCGGTGGTCGATAACGGATTGGGAGTGGCAAAAGCCAGACATAATCTGAAAAAGGCGAATTATGTACTGAAAGCTTCCCGCACCGATGTTACTCTGGCTTTGCAAAATGCTGTGCTCAATCTGGTTACTTCTGCCAAAACCGTCAAATCTGCCGAACTTTCCAAAGAATATGCTCGTGAAACTTATGAGCAGATGCGGGAAAGATTCCACGGTGGCATGATTTCCACCAACGAACTTCTGGCAGTCGATATCATGTATTCCAATGCACAGAATCAATATATTTCCGGAATTTATGATTTCTTAAGAGCAAAATCGACTTTGCTGCAACAGTTGGGAACGGAAGACGAATCTATTTTGAATGAATATATAAAATAAAGTGAGGAATTTATGAGGAAGATATTATCAATATCGATCGCCCTGATTTTAACGATGACGCTGATCTCCTGCGGTAAGAAGAAAATGATGGGTTCCGGTCAGTTCAATACTCAGGAAAAAGGTATCATAGTAATGACTCAGAGTGTGATACCATCTGATTTGGAAAAATTTATTCAGGTAACCGGTATTTTGGAAGGCAAAACCGATGTGACGCTTTACAGCGAATTGTCCGGTCGTGTTACCGTTATCGATAAAAAATTGGGTGAATGGGTAAATGCCGGCGAGTCGATCGGCAAAATTGATAATGAAGATTATCAAAATCAACTGGAGCAGGCGGAGGCAAATTTACTGGCGGCGCAGGCTGCTTATGAGAATGCTAACATCCAGATGCAGGCTTCGCAAAGATTGTTTGAACAGCAAAGCATTTCCGAAACGGAATTTCTCACCGCTCAGGCTTCACTCAAATCTGCGGAAGCTGCCGTAAAAGGTGCAACTGCTACTTTGAAAAGCGCTCAAAGAAAATTGGAACATTCGGAATTTATCGCACCGGTTTCCGGTTACATTTCCGAAATGAATCTGGAAGTGGGAGAATATTTTGCTGCCGGAAAAGTGGTAGCGAATATCGTCGATAAAAATAAACTGCTGATCCGAACCGGTGCGGGCGAATCCGATATTGTATATTTAAGAAAAGGAAATCAGGTGGTCATTTCTTGCCAAGGCAAAGATTATGCCGGCAAGTTGACCGGTATCGGTATCAAGCCGGCTACGGATACCGGGGCATATCCTATCGAGATCGAACTGGATAATCCCGAAGGTGATCTGCTGCCCGGTATGATCGTAAAAGCCCGGATTCAGGCAAAAACTTTTAAAAATATCATTTATTCTTCTATCGAAAATCTGCGTGAAAAATACGGAAAATATTACGTTTATGTGATCGATCAGGAAAATCGTGCTGCAATCAGAGTGGTGGAATTGGGTGAAAAAGTCAGCCAAAATGTCATCATTCTTTCCGGACTTCGGGAAGGAGATAAACTTGTTGTCGATGGCATCGACAGTCTGAGCGAAGGCAGTCTGGTGGAGATCAAAACCGGCTTCGATAATAACGGTCGATAATTCATTTCGGGAGGAAGAATGTCTCTACCAAAATTTTCTGTAGAAAATAGTGTCCTGGTGAATATGATCATGATTATCGTATTCATTTTGGGATTATATACCCTTGCCGATATGCCCAAAGAAGAAAGTCCTGCCACGGAATTCGGGGCTTTCTATATTTCCGTTTCTTACCGTGGGGTTTCTCCGGAGGATATGGAGAAATTAGTCGTTAAAAAGATCGAAGATGAGCTTTCCGACCTGGATGACGTCGATTTTATCTCATCCACAGCTTCCGAAGGCAGTGCCGTTATTTTTATTCGTATGGAAGCCAAAGCCGATATCGATAAAGCCTGGGACGAGCTGAACACCGAAATGGAAAAAGTTCACGATCTGCCCGCTGGAGCGAACGATCCGATAATAACCCGCTTGAATATGCGGGAAGTGAATTCCATTTGCACGCTTACTCTGGGCGGTGATTTTTCCGATAATGCACTGCGGGAAATGGCAGATGATTTTAAAGATGAACTTTTGGAGGTAAATTTTATATCAAAAGTGGAAATCGCCGGAACCAGAGACCGACAGATTTGGATCGATACCGATATCACTAAATTAACGAAGAGCGGTTTATCGCTTACCGATCTTTCCAAAGCCATTACCGACCGTAATCAGAATTCTCCCGGCGGTTCCATCAAAGTGGGATATGCCGATTTTTTAATTCGTACGATGGGTGAGTTCGAAAGCCTCGAGGAGATTCCCAACGTCTTTATAACCATGGACAGCAAAGGCGGAGCGATCAGAATCGACGATGTGGCAACCGTGCGAGATACTTTGGAAGAAACCGAAACCATGGGAAAACTGAATGGTCAAAAAGCTGTAACACTCGACGTTTATAAAGATGCCGACGGCAATATTATCAGTGTGATGAAAGACATTCGGGCAGCAGCAACCAAGTTCCAGAGTCAATTCGAGGGATTGTCTGTGAATGTGCGAAACGATGATTCCATCAGGGTGAAAAACAGTATAAACACCCTGAGCAGTAATGGCTTGATGGGAATTGTGCTGGTATTTGTAATCCTCTGGATTTTCATCGGCTGGCAAAATGCTCTTTTTGCTGCCTGGGGAATTCCTTTCAGTTTCCTGCTCACATTTATTTTGATGAATCAATTCGGTGTAACCATTAATAATCTAAGTCTGTTCGGTCTGGTTCTGGTGCTGGGAATGATCGTGGACGATGCGATTATCGTGTTGGAAAACATGCACCGTTACCGTGAAATGGGATACAGCGTAAAAGAGGCAGCCATCAAAGGAACGGAAGAGATCATGTGGCCCGTGATAGCTGCCGTTAGTACCACCATTGCCGCTTTTGCACCGCTTTTATTGATGGAAGGCGGTGTGGGAAAATTCATGTCGGTTTTTCCCATCGTGATTTCTCTGGCATTGCTTGCTTCCCTGTTCGAGAGCCTGGTAATTTTGCCTTCCCATGCAGCGGAATTCAGCAGTAAAAAACTGAAGCATCACGACGAAAGTAAACATCCTTTGCACGAATGGCTGGTAACGAAATATCGCAAAACCGTAAAAAAAGCACTTCGGCACAGACTCAGCATCATTGCTGTTCTGCTCGTTACCTTCCTTCTTTCCGTTTTGATTCTCATTTCCGGTTTGGTGAAATTCCAGTTTTTTGCCAGAAGTAAGCCGAAAACGATCTCGCTGAATCTGGAAACTCCGGCGGGAACCAGTTTGGAAGTAACAAATGAAATAGTTACGCAAATCGAGAATTACATTTTCACGATTCCGGAGAAGGACGATATCGAGTCTTTGGTAACCACTGTGGGGCAGTATGAAGAGAATCATCGAACCAATGTGGAATCCAGGAATGCCAATATCAAGATCGATCTGGTCGATCTGGATGACATGAAGTTCACCCACGAACAGATCAAAAACAGTATTCGCCAGTATCTGGAAAACCTGCCCGGACTTTACAATTTTGCCTTCAAAGACGGCGAACGGGGCGGTCCTGCCGGCAATGAAATCGAGATCAGAATCAAAGGCGATAACATGGATCGTCTGGAAGTTCTCTCCGATTACGTTATTTCCGAAATCGAGAAAATTCCGGGAACCACGGATTTGGAATCCAGTTTCTCGGAAGGAAAGAAAGAAATTCGCATCCAGCCTAAAATGGATAAACTGGCTTATTACGGACTTACAGTGCAGTCTGTTTCCACGTTGGTCGCTTATGCTTCTTACGGGGTAACCATCTCCACCTATCGCGGCTCCGGCATGGATGAATACGATGTGGTTCTGCGTGTGAAAAACGATCAGATTAACGATCTGAACGATCTGGAAAATCTGCCTGTAAGAACCTCTTCCGGCGCATTAATCGCACTGAAGGAAGTAGCAGATTTGAATATTTCCGCCG
Organism: Candidatus Cloacimonadota bacterium; assembly: GCA_036825175.1. Classification (GTDB taxonomy): domain Bacteria; phylum Cloacimonadota; class Cloacimonadia; order Cloacimonadales; family TCS61; genus B137-G9. Next base: position 6,219 of record DAISYT010000031.1, on the reverse strand, counting down.
GCTATTCCGTCATTGAACATCGGGACAGAAAACGTTTGATTACCATCACAGGTTCGGTTTCCACTTATAATGATAACGGTGTGGTAAAATTGCGTTCCGCCGACGAAGTAACCAATATGCTGCGTGGAAGCGATTTGACCGGTGAGAGCGGAATTCTTGCCAATTTCTCCGAGCGATTCCCCGGTTACAGTATCGAATACGGCGGACAGGCAGAACAACAAAAAGAGGTAAGCCGTTCGCTTTATCTGGCATTGGGAGTGGCTTTATTATTGGTCTTTTCCATTCTGGCAACTCAGTTTAAATCTGTCGTGCAACCTTTCATCGTTATGCTCACGATTCCTTTTGCTTTCATCGGTGTAATTTTGGGCTTGCTGATCACCGGATTACCATTCTCCATGATGACCCTGATTTCCGTGGTGGCATTGGCGGGCGTGGTAGTGAACGATGCATTGGTTCTGGTGGATTTTGTGAACCGCGAAAGAGTCGGCGGCACCGACCGTTGGAATTCTTTGATCAATGCCGGAGCGGTTCGATTGCGTCCCATCATAATGACTACTGCCACGACCATCGCCGGTTTCCTGCCAATCATTTTTTCCACTTCCAGCAACAGCGCCGATTATAAACCGATGGCTGTGAGTATAGCTTTTGGCTTGGTATTCTCCACGTTTCTTACCTTATTTGTGATTCCGGTAATCTACTCTCTGGTGGATTCTTTGTTTGGAAAGCTGGGAATGACACGATTTAAAATGCATGAAAAATATGAAGACTGCGTAAAAATGGATGATTAATCCTGCTGCATTTGCACAAAATATAAAAGTGGCGAAGCTTTTGCTTCGCCACTTTTGTAACGGCTCCTTCTAAAATCTATCTGCTTACATTTATTCGTCTTCCGGGAAACTAAAACCATCATTTTCAAAAATATTCAGGCAGGCATCGACCGCGGTCGGATCGTATAAAATTCCTCGGTTTTTGGTAATTTCTTCGATTGCAACCGAAATACCTAAAGACGGTCGGTAAGGTCGATGCGAAGACATGGCTTCCATCACGTCTGCCACACACAAAATCCGGGCACAGAGGTTGATCTCTTCACCTTTCAAACCTTGGGGATAAGAAGAGCCGTCGTAACGTTCCTGATGCTGTAAGACGATTTCCGCCACGGGCCAGGGAAACTCGATGGATTTAAGGATATCATAACCACTCTGCGGATGAGTTTTAATCAGGTTAAATTCGGCGGTGGTAAGGCGTCCCGGCTTGCTCAGAATCTCGGCGGGTACATTGATTTTACCGATATCGTGAACCAGAGAAGCCAGATAAAGTCCTTCAATATCTTTTTTGGGTAAATCCATCTTCTCGGCAATCGCCACCGCCAAAGCCGCTACGCGGCGCTGATGACCGGCTGTGTAAGGATCACGCATTTCTACGGCAGAGACCAGTCCATTCACCGTTTCTCCCAAAAGATTCTGCAATTTTTCGTAACTCTTTTTCAGCTCTTCTTCGGCATTTTTCAAATTGGAAATATCGATGCGTACCCCGCTTTCATACTTCGATCCGTTTTGATCCGTCGTTTCCACGCGGCGGTCTTCCACCCAGATGTATTCGCCGTTGCTCTTTTTGATACGACACCATAAGGTGAGAATGCCCGGACGTCCCTTCTGTAACCATTCCCGATATTTATTCTGCACATATTCTACATCATCCTGGTGGATCAACGAAAAATAAAATTGAGAATTCTGCATGAATTCATCTGCCGAATAGCCTAAAAATTCCTTCACATTTTCGGAGATGAATTCCTTACTGCCGCCGGTTTCAAACAGAATGATATCAGGAACACTGTTGAAAAGTGAAGCCAGTCTCATTTGGGTTTTGAACAATGTCTGTTCCGTGATTTTACGTTTGGTTATATCTACGACGATGCCATCCTGATACACAAATTTTCCGTCTTTATCGAAAATGGCTTTGATGCTGATCGTCCCCCAAAAAGTCGATTTATCCAAGCGCTTCAGTTTTATTTCCAAATCGGTGATTGCACCTTCTTTCAACAGAGCTTGTCTGATCGTTTCATCTGGCGCTGTTTGATCGAATAACAGCGGTAAACTCACCTTTTTTATTTCTTTTTCGGAAGAATAACCGAACATGTGAATGAAAGATTTATTTACGGAAGTAATCTTGTTGTCGGGGGTGGCACGGAAAACTCCCACCGGGAGATTTTCTTGTAACGAATGCAGTTCCTGGATGCTGTTATCGCGCTGTTGTTCAGCTTGAATCCTTTCCTGCATTTCGTGCTGAAGTTTTTTGAAGCTAACGGCGTTTTTCAAAGCTGTTGTAGCGTGATTAGCCAACATTTCCAGAATCTGCATGTCGTCGCTGGAGAAATTGGTGCCGATTTTATTCAGACAGATCGCTCCGAAAACTTCTTCGTCACTGCTGAGAGGAGCAACCATGATGCGTTCATTTTCCAGGTAAGAGGTACCGGGAATCTGATAACCATTGGAATTAATGCCGGCATCGTTGAAAACCATCACTCGTTTATTCAGGATCGATTTACCGGTAAAACTGTTGTGTATATTCAGAGTACTCTGGCGGATTTCTTTCTCGGATTGCGGATCGATGACGACGCTCGGTCGCAGCGTTTCGCCATCTTCATCTAAAAGATAAACCGCACTGCCGTAAGCATTTAGAAGCTCCATGGCTTCCAGGGAAATACGTCTTGCCACTTCCTGGAAATCCAAACTGGAATTGAGATTACGGGCTGCGTTCAGCATCATTTTGCGCATCAGGGAAATCTGTTTCTGCGAATCGGCGATCTGCATTCTTTCTATCTCGATGGAAATTACCTTTCCCAAAGTGGAAATGATATGCTTTTCCTGTTCGGAGAATTCGCGCGGATTGATATCCAAAACGGTAAGTGAGCCCAAATACGTTTTATTTTTGAAGATCGGGTAACTCATGAGCGAATGCCATCCGTAAGTTTTGACGAAAGTATCCAGTTTGCCATCATGAAGTTTTTCCAGATTCGCTACCACGAGAAATTTCAGTTTGTCGACGTTGAAAAGAGTCTGCCGGAAATTCTCTTTTTCACAGAATTTTGTCGGCAAATTGCTGGAAGAAAAAATAATGTTATTGTTCGTATCGTTTTCCAGCAGATTAAAAATCGAACAATTCACGTTTAGAATGGAACAGGTTTCTTTCACGATGAGATCGATATTCTGGCGGGAATCAGCGCCGATTTTCTCGAAAACGCCATTCAATTGCATGATTTGCGCTTCGGCATGTTTCTGAGCGGAAATATTTTGAGAACTGATAATGGCGCCGTGTTCGTAAGGTGCCATCGTGATATCCCAGATTTTTTCTTTATATTGCAATTCGGGAAAATGTCTGCTTTTGCCGGATTGAATGCTGTCTATCATCTCTCCAAACAAATCGTCTTTGTGTTTGGAAGCATAATCTTTGTACATGATGCTGCCGATTTCAGGCGGATGACTGCGGTTTTTTTTCACAGCCAGATTATAGCGAACGATCTCGCCGTTCTTATTTACCACGATCGTTTCCACCGGAATATTATCGAATAAAGTTTGATTGAAAGTATCGTTCTCATGCGCTTTACTGATAATTTTCTCTTTTTCGGAAATATCCTTTTTCAGATCGGTTATCTGCTTTTCCAACGTCTGGATTTTCCGGTTAAATTGCATTTCGATTTTTGAGTGTTGTTCATTCATCGAAGTTTGCAGATTTTCCAGTTGGCTCAGGTCTTTGATGGTTCCCTGAATCATTCTGTGACCATTGAGCTCGATAGCAGACAGCCAGACTTCGGTCGAGAAATTCTGCCCGTTCGCTTTACGAAAAGTCCAGAAGAAATGATCGCTACCTTTTTGGAAAGCGTTATTGGTATGAAATTTAATCAAATCCTTGGAGTGCTTTCCGTTTGGTTGACGCTGCGGCGAAAACTCCTCTGGTTGAGTTTCGAAGATCAGACTTTTATGTGACAGACCCAGCATTTCCAGGGTGATTTCATTACATTCGATCAATTTATTTTTGTCGTATAAAACCATGGCATTGAGCTGTGTATCGAACAACTTTTTGTATTTTATCTCGCTCTTTTCTATATTTTTTTTGATCTCCAGATTTTCCGTGATGTCTCTTAATGAGCCGATAATCTTGGCTTCTTTGCCGGTTTTGTCATAAATCAATTTGGCAGAGCAAAGGCAACTGACGTAGCTGTTATCCAGGTCTTTGAATCTGAGCGGATAATTTTTAATCGCTTTTTCTTTGGTCAGTTTGGCAAGGAAGGCGAAGAAAACGTCACGACTGGCGAATAAATATTGAACATCGGTGCCGATCAATTCTGCTGCTGTGTAACTGAAATGCTCCTCGATGGAAGGACTAAGTTGAGTGATGGAACCTTTGGTCGTCACTTCAAAAAAAATATCCTGAATATTCTCGAAGATGCGTTGATAATTAATGAAACTCTGGCGCAGTTTGGAATCCATCTGATGTTTGTAGAGAGCCATCTCCAAAGTAGCGATCAATTCCCGTTCCCGGAAAGGTTTTATCAGGTAGCCGAACGGCTCGATCAATTTGGCTTTCTCGATTTTTGTATCGTCGGCATAAGCCGTAAGAAACACCACCGGTATATTTAAATCCAGTACCTGATTGGCGACATCGATGCCGGTGACTTTATCTTCCAGCATGATATCCATCAGGATCAGGTCGGGAAGGACAGACCGAATTCTGGTGACAGCGGCAGTACCGGAAGAAATAACATCGATGACTTCATATTTGTTTTTGGTTAAGATGCGGGTAATATCTTCAGCAACAATTGTCTCATCTTCCACGATCAGAATTCTTCGGCTTTCCATTTTTTGTCCTTATTTTTTTCAGATATCAAATTTACCGGGTTTTTATCTGTCAAGTTTTTGCAAAAGGTTTATCTTTCCGTATCAGCAACCGGAGAGCGCTAAATCGTTATATTTGTATGAGATAAATCATGCCATTCCACCAGGCGCCAATCAGCGAATTCCTCATCCACGATCAACAGGTCACGTTGGAAGTGATTCATGATTTCCACCAGATTTACATTATCGATGGTCAATTCATCCTCATTTAGCAGGTTACCTGGCAAAACCGGTATTTCGTCTTTTTGCAAAACAGTTTGAGCGAAGATATCACAGGCGGCAGTAAGACCGGCTACGGTGACGGAACGTCCCAGAAAATCATTCTGAATCGGCTGAACCCGGATTTTACCGGGTAGGAATGTATCGATTTCTGCTGCGATGTTTTCTATATTTCCGGCAGCCAGCATTCCGGTGATAAAAACGTATTTCTTCCCGGTTTTTTTCAGGAAGGAAATGAATTCCGATTTCACTTCCTGCCAGTTCATCATCAGCAATCTCAGCATTCCGATACCGTTTTCCAACTGGGGAAAGTCATCGTAATATTCTTCTTCGGGAAGTTCCTTTCCGGCTAAAAGAAAAATCTCATCCGAACAATAAGTAAGAGGAAATTTATCGGCAATCCCGATAATTTCCTGAGCCAGACGGGGCGAAACATTTTGCAAAGCTGTGAGACCGTCCCGGAATTTCGTGAGTCCCACCGGTACGATTCCGATGGAAAGTGCTGCGATTTCATCGGAAGAAAGATCGGAAAGCGTTCTTTGGAGTTCGGCTCCATCGTTCCAGCCGGGTACGACTACGATCTGAGTATGCATTTCGATCCCGTTTTCTGAAAAGAATTTTAACTTTTCCATGACGTGGAAATCCTGTTTGTGACGCATCATGCGTTTATGCAAATCGGGATTGGTGGTGTGAATGGAAATATATAACGGGCTGAGTTTCTGTTCGATAATTCTGTTAAAATCCTGATCGGAAAGATTGGTGAGCGTGATGAAATTTCCGTAAACAAAGGAGAGCCGGAAGTCATCATCTTTGATGTAAAGTGTTTTACGGATACCCGGTCGCATTTGATCGACGAAACAAAAAATGCAGTTATTCACACAATTCCGACAGCGATGTGGAATTGGCTCGATACCGAGAGGATAGCTCCAATCCTGCTCGATGAAAATATGACGGATTGCAGCGTTTGCATCTTTCAACTCGAAATTCAGGTTCTCTTCCGCACTGTAAAATTGCAGATCGATAAAATCCCGGATCGGGTGGTCGTTGATGCTGATGATCGTATCACCGGCATGCATTCCGGCTTCTGCTGGCAGACTTTCCGGATTTA
>DAISYT010000030.1:0-12187 GCA_036825175.1 Candidatus Cloacimonadota bacterium | reverse complement strand
ATTTGATTACGTCATGAAAAACCGGGCAATCATGCCCCGAACAGCCTTGAGATATGCCATTGAAAAAATGCCCTCAGAATTAAAACTACAGGCAATGAAAAAATGAATAGTGAAAAAGTATATCCGAGAACAGGAGATAAAGAAACTGTGTATTTAAAATCCACAATAACAAAACCCAATATTATTGTTGGAGAATACACGATGTATAACGATTTCCAAAAAGACCCGACTCAATTTGAAAACAACAATGTTTTGTATCAATATCCGATCAATAAAGACAAATTAATAATTGGGAAATTCTGTTCAATTGCTTGCGGTGCAAAATTCATGTTTACCTCGGGAAATCATAAAATGTCATCTTTATCTACCTATCCCTTTCCACTTTTTTTTGAAGAATGGGATTTAGATAAATATAACGTAACTGATGCCTGGGATAATAAAGGCGACATCATCATCGGAAACGATGTCTGGATTGGTTATGAAGCTGTTATTATGCAGGGAGTGAAAATTGGAGACGGTGCGATAATAGGCACCAGAGCTGTTGTTACAAAAGACGTTCCTCCCTATACGATTGTAGGAGGAATACCCGCAAAAGAGATAAAGAAACGTTATCCAGAAGAAACGATCAAAAAATTAATCCGAATTCAATGGTGGAATTGGGATGAGAAAACTATAAAGAAAAATCTCCCCAATATTATGAATGGAAATGTTGATAAAATTATTGAACCATAAAAAAAGCACACAGTATTTTGCCAAAGCGTAACGGTTTGATGGGTTTGAAGCCCGCAATCGGCTACTACTCATACACGCCAACACGTTATAAACTTTCAATTTATAAGAAATAAGAGGAAACGTTATGAAGAAAAAACAAACAAATCAATCGGACAGGCAGAAGGAAACACTATGAAAAATAAAGCTTTAGTAATAATAGATATTCAAAATGACATAACAAAGAATTACAGGGATATTATCGACAATATCAACAAAGCTATCGATTGGGCAGTTAAGAATAATCTTCAGGTTGTTTATATAAGGCACGAAAATCTATCAGACGGCACAAAGAATTTTAAACCTAATACTTATGGATCTGAATTAGCATCAGACTTGAAAATAGTCTCAAAAATTGTTTTCACAAAATACAAAGGAAACGCCTTAACCAGCGAAGAATTTACAGACTTTATCAGTAAAAATGAAATCTGTGATTTCTACATTACAGGAGCAGATGCTACTATTTGTGTTAAATCCACCTGCTTCAATTTACGCAAAGCAAATTATGAAGTTACAGTCTTATCAGATTGCATTACCAGTTGGGATAAAAAGAAAATTCCCGAAATGATTAAGTATTATGAAAGTAAAGGTTGTAATATTTCTTGTTTGAATGAATTATCTATTTAAGTTTTTTTTCGTTTTCCGCATAATATACAGAAAATAAGAAAAATTAAAGAAGTATGAAAATCATCGAAACAGAACGTTTATACCTGCGGGAGTTAACTTCCGCCGATCAGGAAAACTGGAGCAGAGTACTGTCCGACCCCATCGCCATGAAATACTATCCGCATCCGCTCAGCGCAGAAGAAGTGACCAAATGGCTGGAGTGGACTCTGGATAATTACCGTAAATACCGGCACGGATTTTGGGCGGTGATTCTGAAAGAAGGTGATATTTTCATCGGTGATTGCGGTATCACCATGCAAAATATCGAGGGTGAGATTGTGCCGGAAATCGGTTTTCATATCATCAAAGATTACTGGAATCGCGGCTATGCCACGGAAGCGGCGCTGGCTTGCAAAGAATATGCTTTCGATGTACTCAATTATCCGCGTGTGTTCTCCTATACCACTATCGACAATGTTCCTTCGCAGAGAGTTGCTCAGAAAACCGGTATGAAGGTTTATAAACATTTTGTCAGAGATGGCGTAGAGCATGTGGTGCAGTTTATGAAAAGAGATTGAGCTATTTTCAGCTTGACCTTTTCTCAGCCAATTTGAATCTCTATTCGTTTTTTAAATAAAAAAAATAAGAGAGTTGAAATTGATGGTAATTTTTACTCATCCAAAAAAGAAACAGATGGCTGAATATCAATTAAAAGAATTTCCCAGATCGAGAATTGCTACCAACGATGTTTGTGCGGTCGGACTTCAGAAACATCATGTAGCCGCCTTCATCGAAATCGACGTCTCAAACGCCAGAGATAGAATCAAACAACTGAAAAAGGAGAAAGTAAGGATCTCATTTACTGCCTGGCTGATCAAAGTTAGCAGTTTGACGATCAAAGATTATGAAGACATAGCCGCCTTCCTGAGAGGCAAAAGGAAAGTCGTTGTTTTCAATGATATTAACGTATCTCTCGTAGTGGAAAAAGAACTAAACGGACAGCGAATCCCCATTCCCCTGGTTATTGAAAAAGCCCATGAGAAAAGCATCGAATCGATTACCCAAGAGATCAATAATGCGCGCAGTCAAAAACTAACCGAACGGGACATTGTATTGCAAAACAGATCGAAAAAAATGGAACATCTCTATTATATTCTTCCCGGTTTTATCAGGCGTTTTATCTGGCGTTATCTTATTGCGCACCCGCAAGTTGCTTTCAGCAAGATGGGAAATGTTGCCGTTACTTCGATTGGGATGATCGGCAATGCCAACGGCTGGTTTCTGCCAATATCTGTTCATCCTGTTTGTTTTGGAATTGGTAAAATAATGAAAAAACCGGTCGTGATAAAAGATCAAATCGAAATCAGGGAAATGCTGAATATGACGGTTTTATTGGATCATGATGTAGCCGACGGCGCTCAGATGGCTCGATTTATCAGCAAACTTTCCTCTAACATCGAAAATTGCGTGGGTCTCTCCGAATTTTAAGACTATGCCAGACAACCTACCGAAAATTTTAAAATGAAACTTATAAATTTTACTCATAATTCCATAAAACATTTGAACGAAGCCAACATCGAAAATCCCAAGCTGAATGTAGAACTGATTATCTCGCATGTTCTTGGCATTAAACGCACAGAACTTTATCTCGAAGCGGAAAGAGAGCTTACAGAAAAGCAACTCGAAACCATCGAAAAAATGCTGGAGCGTCGCTCTCGACATGAACCTCTCCAATACATTTTGGGTGAGACAGAGTTTTACGGTTTCCCGATCAAAGTGAATCCGGCGGTTCTCATTCCCCGTCCGGAAACGGAATTGCTGGTGGAAAGGATCATCAAAGAAAATCCCGCTGTAAAATCGATTTTGGAGATTGGTACCGGCAGTGGCTGTATTGCCATTGCTCTAAAGAAATTATTGCCGGATACCACTGTTATGGCAACCGATATTTCCGCAGCAGCTCTGCAAACTGCCAGACAGAATGCCGAATTAAATCACACTGAAATCGACTTCATCCAAGCCGATCTTTGGGAAATTGTGACCGGCAAGTTCGACCTGATCGTTTCCAATCCACCCTACATTCCCCCAAACGAATACGATGAACTTCCTGCCGAAATCATAGCTCATGAGCCGGAAAAAGCTTTATTGGCAGAAGAAGAGGGAATGTATTTCTATAGAAGTATTCTGGAAAAAGCAAAAGACTATTTGAATGAAAATGGCAGCATCTATTTTGAGATCGGTTACAATGAAGCGGAGAGAATCCGAAACATCGCTGTGCAAAACGATTTTTCGGAAATCGATGTTTTTCGGGATTTGAACGGTTTCGAGAGAATAATGAGGATAAAAAAATAACTTGCCATCAGAATGAAGTGGTTTAATTTTTGTTCCCAAAATTGAATATAAGTAAAGTTTTGTAATAAATCTTAAACTTTTGGTTTAGATTTTATTATGAAAATGGTAAATGAATTGGGTTAAAATGACAAAAATAAGCAAGATATTATCTGAGTGGACACCAGGTACGATAGCATCGGCTTCCTATTTGATAGAGAAAGGATTAACTTACGATCTCATACACAGATATCAGCAAAGTGGCTGGATCGAAAATATAGGTTATGGAGCCTACAAACGAAAAGGTGATCAAATAGAATGGCCGGGAGCTGTTTTTTGTCTTCAAAAACAACTCAATTTATCGGTTCATCCCGGGGGCAAAACAGCACTTGAATTACTTGGGAGAGCTCATTATATACCATTTAATCCGACTATCCGACTATTCAATTTTCACCACGAAAATTTGCCTGTCTGGTTTACAAATTTCTCTGGAAAAGAAATAAGTTATTATGAGTCTCGACTTTTTTCCATAGACCTTAGTCCATATTTACAAGAATATAATTTCAAAAATTTTTCCATTCTTATATCGAGTGCGGAATTAGCTGCGTTCGAGCTTTTGTATCATGTGCCTCAGAAACAATCATTCGATGAAGCCCAAAAGTTATTTGAATACATGATAACATTGCGATCTGATATGGTGCAGAATTTATTATTAGCCTGTAACTCTATAAAAGTAAAGAGGTTATTTCTATATCTGGCAGAACAAAATGATTATGATTGGGTTAAGAATCTCGACGTGTTCTCAGTGAACCTTGGCAGTGGAAAACGAATGATAGTTAAAAATGGCGAATTGAATAAAAAGTATAATATAACCGTTCCTAAAAGAGAAGAAAATGATCGGGAACCAATATTTTAAACAAGCAGAATTATTGGCTCAGCTTCTGCCTTTTTTAAATACAGAATCGGACTTTGCTATGCAAAGTCTCAAAACATAAAATTGCTCTTGATAAATTAACCAAGCATTTAGAACTGGAATAGAAGGAGATGTGATATGGATAAATTTATAATCGCTGGCGGAAAAAAATTGAGTGGAGCCGTGCAGGTGAGCGGTGCCAAAAATGCCATTTTGCCGATCATGGCAGCAGCGCTTCTGGCGAAAGGTAAATCCGTTCTGCATAACGTTCCGCATCTCATCGACATCAAAACGATGGCACACCTTTTACGAGTGATCGGTGCTCGAATAGATTTTGAAGATAACACGATGGAAATCGACTCTACACATGCCAGTTTTTGCGAAGCTCCTTATGAACTGGTAAGCAAAATGCGCGCTTCCATTTATGCTATGGGACCGCTTTTAGCACGTTTCGGCAAAGCCAGGATTTCTTTTCCGGGCGGCTGTGCCATCGGTACGCGTCCGGTCGATCTGCATCTAAAAGCTATGGAAGCTTTGGGCGCCGATATCGAGATCGAACACGGCTATATCGTGGCAAATTGTAAAAAATTGAAAGGTGCGGACATCGAATTTGCAAAAGTCAGTGTGGGAGCGACTGCCAATACTTTGATGGCTGCTGTTACCACCAAAGGCGAAACCAATATTTTCAATGCCGCGATCGAACCGGAAATCGGTAGCCTGATCGACTTTTTAGTGCAAATGGGCGCTCAAATCGAAGGGAAGGACACTTCTCACCTGAAAATCACCGGAGTCAGTAAACTGCATCCCACCGAAATGGCAATGATCCCGGATCGCATCGAAGCCGGAACTTTCGTGATTGCCGGAGCGATTACCGGCAGCGAAATCACGGTGGAAAATTGCGTTCCGCACCACATAGATGCTTTATTGGAAAAAATGCAGGCAGCCGGTTGTAAATTTGAGATTTCCGCTCATACCATCCGTATAATTCCTGCCCGGGAACTGAAACCGGTGAATATTCAAACTCAGCCTTACCCGCTCTTCCCCACCGATTTACAGGCACAATTTCTGGCTTTGATGACACTGGCAAACGGCACTAGCATTATCGAAGACACGATTTTCCCTGATAGATTTATGCACGTGGCAGAGTTGAACCGTCTGGATGCCAAAATCGCTATGGATAAGAACATCGCCACCATTACCGGCGTGCCTTCGCTCAGCGGAGCGGAAGTGATGGCTACCGATCTGCGTGCCAGCGCCGCATTGGTTTTAGCAGGATTAGCAGCATCGGGGCAAACTACCATTTCCCGTATTTATCATATCGACCGGGGTTATGAACGCATCGAAGAAAAGCTCAATCGACTCGGAGCAGATATCAAAAGGATAAAAGGCTAAATTTCATGACTTTAAATAAATTTCAATTCGTTTTGTTAACTGCTCAAAAAATACTATGAAAATCGCTGTTGCTATGAGTGGTGGCGTGGATAGTTCGGTCGCGGCTGCCATTTTACAAAAACAAGGGTATGAAATCGTCGGTGCCACGATGCGCCATTTCGCTAACACCGCTTACGGTTTCGCTCCGAATGAAGGTATCGATCAGGCGATCGACGATGCCAAAGCGGTCTGCGAAAAATTGCAGATCGAGCATTTTGTTATCGATGTTTCCGCAGAATTTCAAAAAATAATCGAACAGAATTTCATCGATGAATATCGCCATGGACGCACTCCCAATCCCTGTGCGTTGTGCAATCCCACAATCAAATGGGGAATTTTTCTCAATAAAATTCACGCTTTGGGCTACGACAAAATTGCCACCGGGCATTATGTAAAACTGGTTGAGAAAAATGGTGTTTTCCAGCTTCATAACGCTTCCGATTCCGCCAAAGATCAATCTTATTATCTTTGGAGATTGCAACAATTCCAACTGGCTAAAACGCTTTTTCCACTGGCTGATCTGACCAAGCCGGAAGTGCGGAAACTGGCTGCCGAACTGGATTTGCCCGTTCACGAAAAATCCGACAGTCAGGAAATCTGCTTCATCAAAGACCATTATGAAAATTATTTAAAAAAACACATCGACTTCGTGCCGGGAAATATCGTGCTTCCCGATGGTAAAATTATCGGACATCACCGCGGATTGCCGCTTTATACCGTCGGGCAGCGCAAAGGATTGAATACACCCTGGTCGTCTCCGCTTTTTGTATTAAAGTTGGATACCCGGAAAAATGAGCTGGTCGTCACGGATAATCCCGACGATCTGCTGGTTAATTCATTCCAAATTAAAGATGTTAACTGGATCGATACGATCCCGACCCAAAAAAATAAAATTTCCGTACAAATCCGCTACAACAGCCAGCCGGTACCGGTCAAAGAATTGACCCTGCAACAAGATCGAGCAGAAGTAATTTTAGAAAATTCCGTACGCGCCGTCACGCCGGGGCAGTCGGCAGTATTTTATGAAGGCGATCATTTGCTGGGTGGCGGGGTGATAATATGAGAAGAAAGCAGCAAAAAATGACAGTCATCCTGAGGAATTTCATAGCTTTACCAGCGAAGAATATCAAGAGGGGATTTATGTCGGAATGACATTGTTATTTGTTTTGTTAATTGTTAAAAATATAGAGGTTATATGAAAAAAATCCATCTGATCGTGGGAGCCAGACCGAACTTTATGAAGATGGCTCCGCTGTACAAAGAATTCGCCCAATATCCGGAAGAATTCGATTTGAAGCTGATCCACACCGGACAGCATTATGATGAACGCATGAGCAAATTTTTCTTCGACGATCTGCAAATGCCCAAACCGGACGAATACCTGGAAGTGGGCAGCGGCACGCATGGACAGCAAACTGCCCGCATCATGGAACGTTACGAAGCAGTTTTACTGAAAGACAAACCCGATTTGGTCATCGTCGCAGGCGATGTAAACAGCACGTCCGCCTGCGCCATCGACGCCGTAAAATTACACATTCCGGTGGCACATCTGGAAGCTGGATTGCGTAGCTTTGCCCGTACCATGCCGGAAGAAATTAACCGTATTCTCACCGACGCCATCTCGGATTATCTGCTCACGCCTTCCCCGGACGGCAACGAAAATCTGATCAACGAAGGCGTTCCCAACGAAAAGATTTTCTTTGTGGGAAACATTATGATCGATTCGCTGGTGCAATATCAGGAGCGAGCCAAACAATCCGACATCCTGCAAAGAGTCGGCGTAAAAGAGCAGGAATACGCTCTCATCACTCTGCATCGTCCTTCCAATGTGGACAGCAAAGAAGGTCTTTTGACCATTTTAAACGCATTCGCCGAGATTTCCCAAAAGATCAAACTGGTCTTCCCCATCCATCCCCGCACTCGCAAACAGATCGGCGTTTTCGGTCTGGAAGAAATGGTGAGAAACATGCCGAACCTCATCCTGACCGAGCCGGTAGGTTATTACGATTTTATGAAGTTGCAAATGGATGCTAAATTCATCCTCACAGATTCCGGTGGAATCCAGGAAGAATCGACCTTTTTCGGTATTCCCTGCCTGACGTTGCGTCCGCAAACCGAGCGTCCCATCACCGTTTGGGAAGGCACGAATAAATTGGTAAAACTGGAAACCGAAGACATCATTAACGAAGCAAATGAGATTCTGAACGGTAACATCAAAAAGGGCAGAATTCCACAATATTGGGATGGCAAAACGGCAGAACGAGTGGTAGAGATTTTCAGAAATCACGCTTGCACATCGTGATAGCTGGCAACAAATTATGAAAGCCGGGGCTGATTTTTCTAACCTGAAACCAAATTCCTGTACAAAGAAGTTTTTCTTCCCGGTTTTTTCCGACTTTATTTCCGAACAGAAAGTTCAGACAATTATCGATTCAAATTCAAAGTTTCTGAAGAACCTGAATTGTCGTCAAATTGCCAAAGATGACATTCTCAAAGTTGAACAGCTTTGCTATTTTGTCATCACCGGCGGTACCGAAAGGCAGATTCTCGATCTACAGCAAAAACGCTCCGCCCAATATCCTGAGGAAGAAGTGGTACTGCTGGCTCATGCCGGCAACAATTCTCTTCCTGCCTGTTTGGAAGTGCTGGCTCGTTTACAGCAAGATGGAATTAATGGAAAAATCATTTATCTGCCGGAAGCAAAATACCGCGCCGAATCTTTACGACAACCAAATATCCGCTCTTTTTCCGATAACCAAACATTATCCGGCAAACGCATCGGCATGATCGGCACTCCCGCCGATTGGCTGGTCGCCAGCAGTCCGACCGCAGAGACTGTGAAAGCAGCTTTGGGAGCAGAAGTGATCGGAATTGAGTTGGATGAATTAAAACAACTTTTTCATCAAATCGGTAAAGAGCAAGTCATCGGAATGGTGAATGACTTCATCGAAAAAGCTGCCGCAGTGCGAGAAGCTTCACTAAATGAAATTTACGATAATATGCGGATATATTTGGCGATGAAAACGCTGATCTCCAAATATAACTTGGATGCCGTCACGGTGCGTTGTTTCGACCTGGTTCTGGATTTGAAAACCACCGGTTGTTTTGCGCTTTCACGTATGAATGACGAAGGTATTATTGCCGGTTGTGAAGGTGATCTGGTTAGTACGTTGGGCATGATGTGGGCAAAAGAAAAATCCGGTAAACTGCCCTGGATGGCAAACCCGGCTCAGCTCGATTTGAAAGAAAATTCTCTGACTCTGGCACACTGCACCGTTCCCTGCAATCTGGTTTCAAATTACAAAATCCGTTCTCATTTTGAATCCGGGATCGGCGTGGGAATCCAGGGAGATTTTCCCAGGCAGGAAGTCTGGATGTTTCGTTTGGGTGGCAGAAACCTGGATAAAATCTGGCAGGCAAAAGGAAAGATCATCCAAACCGGAAATGATGAGAATTTATGCCGAACTCAGATCAAAGTGAAATTGAACGATGAATATTCCGTGCAGGATTTGTTGAAGGAACCTTTGGGAAATCATCTGGTGGTGACATAAACGTAGAGCGATCAGCCTGATCGCTTATTTATCTCGACTTGCAAAATCGAGGTACGTTTTCAAAAAAAATTCAGATACTCGACTTGCAAAGTCGAGGTACGGTTTCAGAGAAAGACGAGGTACAAAAAAAACCTCCCGAAAATCCGGGAGGTTTTCACTAAATTTCGTTAGAATTTAGAGCAGATCAGAGAATTTGCCAACAATCTTTTCTTTGCTGACCAATCCAATAATTTGACCTTTGACTTCCCCATCTTTGAAAATCAGCAAAGTCGGGATAGACATCACGGAATATTTTGCCGCGATGCTGGGGCTCGAATCGATGTTAACCTTGCAAACCTTCAATTTACCTTCATATTCTTCTGCCAGAGCGTCCACCGTGGGTGAAAGCGCCTTGCAGGGTCCACACCAGGGTGCCCATAAATCTACTAACACGGGAAGATCGCTTTGCAAAACTTCCTGCTCGAATTGATCCTGATTAACTTCGATTAAACCCATTTTTCTCTCCTTTTATTCGATCACTGCTAAAATATCATTGCGGGGAATGATCTTCACTTTTTTACCGTCGATGTCAAACTCGTCACCACCGTATTTAGCAAAGATAACTCTGTCTCCGACCTTCACTTGCTTCTGCAAATCCTCGTCGGTTCCCACGGCTATAATTTCGCCAATCTGTGGTTTTTCTTTGGCGGTGTCGGGTATAATGATCCCGCCAACGTTTTTCTCTGCCAATTCTTCTTTTACTTCGATCACAACTCGATCGTCAAGCGGTTTCAGTTTCATATTTACCTCCATATTTTTCTAAAAATTTTATTCTAAATTTCATTTTTAGCAAACACTTTTTTAGAGTGCCAGCTTTATGAGTCAAGCAAAAAAATCTTTCATCTTACTTTCTTTGTTTTTGCAGGAAGGCAACTAATTCTGCCTGCGGAATCTTCTGCTGCTCACCGGTATCCATTTCTTTCACAACCACCGTATGGGAAGCGATTTCATCGTCGCCGATGATCAAAGTGAATCTGGCATTTTCTTTATCCGCTGCTTTCATCTGCGCTTTCACGGATGTCTTGTCGGGATTGTACTCAGCTTTGATGCCGTTTATCCGCAGGTCGTTCAGCATTTTAGCTGTCATTTTCTGAGCGGTTTCACCGATCGCCACCAGAAAAATGTCGGGACGTGGCAGAGTGCCGAAAGAAACTTTTTCTGCTTCCATGGAAAGAATGAGTCTTTCGAATCCGCCGGCAAAACCGATGCCGGGAGTGTTATTTCCTCCGAATTGTTGCACGAGTCCGTTGTATCTGCCGCCGCCGATCAAAGCATTCTGTGCGCCCAGATTATTATCCAAAAACTCAAAAGCGGTCTTGGTGTAATAATCCAATCCGCGCACGATCTTCGGATTTACGCGGAACGGAATATTCATCTGATCCAGGTAATTTTGCACCTGCGTAAAATGAGAGCGGCAATCATCGTCCAGATAATCCAACATACTGGGAGCATCTTTAGCTATTTCTTTGCAGGAAAGCACTTTACAATCCAAAAGACGTTTAGGATTTTTATCGATACGTGCCTGGCAGTCGGAACACATTTTAGCCAAATTCGGCTGGAAATATTCCACCAGAGCTCTATCGTAATCCCGCGCACAATTCGGACAGCCGATACTGTTGATTTCCAGAAGGAAATTCTGCAACCCGAGAGCCTTGAGAAAAGCATAGCCGAAAGCGATAACTTCCGCATCGATAAAGGGATTATCGCTGCCGATATTCTCGATGCCATACTGATAAAACTGACGATATCTGCCTTTTTGCGGACGATCGTAACGAAACATGGGACCGATATAAAAAAGTTTGGTATTGCCGCCGGTCAGCGCCAGATTGTTCTCCACATAAGATCGCACCACGGGAGCTGTTCCTTCCGGACGCAAAGCCAAATTCCTGCCCTTTTTATCCTGAAAACGGTACATTTCTTTTTGCACGATGTCGGAACTATCTCCCACACTGCGTTCAAAAACATCGGTTTGCTCGAAAATGGGTGTAACGATTTTGCGAAAATTGAAGCGTTCCGCAATCTCGGAAAAAACCTGCTCGATATACTGCCATTTATAGCTGTCGGTGGGAAGAATGTCATAAGTTCCGCGGGGTACAGAATATTTTTCTGCCATAATTAAATCCTTTTGCCACTAAGACACGAAGTCGGGAAGGACACCATAAAATGAAGAGAAGTTATCGTTGGGAATTTTCATCTGTCCTCTGCCTTCCTTTCTGCTTTTCTGCTTACTGCTTTTCTGCTTACTGCTTTCTGCTTTCTGCTTTCTGCTTTCTGCTTTCTGCTTTATTAAAAGTGTGCACCTGCATTCGATACCTATTCCGCAATAAGATATAACAGCCAGCTCAAACCAAGTTGACCAACGGCACATAGCAAGTTCTGCTTATTGCTGCTTCCTTCCGGACCTGACAAGATTCGCAGTTTGCCATTGCGTCGGGCTTGATTCTCGACACCGCTTATTACACTCAAAACGGAAATCAGCATTCTCCTGCAGGAATTCAGCCCCGCTGGAGCGGATTGCGGGTTACAGGGCACCGCTGACTCCCCACCTAGCACA
>DAISYT010000029.1:7402-12225 GCA_036825175.1 Candidatus Cloacimonadota bacterium | reverse complement strand
GTGCACATTTATTAGAATTTCATTTTCGTTATAAAAATGGATATCAATATATTCATGGATAAAAGATAAAAGCCCTAAAAGGGCATTATGTGAATATCCGCACGTGCAACGTGCGGTTACATGTTTCTAACGGTCACAATCCTGAAGGGATTGAACAAATGTTGTGTAAGTTCAATCCCTTCAGGATTGTTTTTGTGTTTTACAACAACAACCACACGTTACACGTGCGGTTAAGCAAATTGAATCCCGTTAGGATTCTTCCTGGAATTTTATATCCCAATATAATAAAATCTAAGTATGTACAATTTTATCCATTTCCGTAAATGTAACTTATTGTAAAAGAGTACGTAAAGAATGAACTGTGTCAAATCACGCTAAAAACTGATGCAAAGCTTTTAATCTGACATCGTAAATCCTTTTTCAATTTCAGATTCATCGGACGAATCTTAAAAGAAAAGCAAAATGAAGCATTCTGTGCGGCTGTTTTGATAGTGGGCGGTAGTGTGGTTTTTGCTCAGAACTGAAAATCGAATCGAAAAAAAAGCTCTTTCCTTAAAAAAAATAGAAAGAGCTTTTGAGAAATGGTCAGAAAAGAATCAATCTTTCTTTTCTTCTTCCTCGCAGCACGATTTCCTTTTTCCACAACAACCTTTCTTTTTGCTTTCGTCGATAACTTCTTTGGTACCATCCACTAAACCGTCGAAAACATCTTTGGTAAAATTGGCGACTTTGGGAGCGTAATCTTTGAAGGAATCCGAGATGGTTTTTGCTGCTTTTTTGGCAAAATCTTCCACAGAAGGATGCACTTTTACGTAACCTTCTTTCGCTCCCTGATAAGCTTCTTTTGCCAGCTTTTGAGCTTTCTCTTTCGTGTTCAGATCATCGTCTTTGGCGGTGGAAATGATTTCTCTGGTGATATTGCCGACGGCTTTCACCACATCTTCGCCGGCGTGAAAGGCTTTGATAACGCCATCTTTCACCGTGCTGGAAACTTTGTTTTCCTTATTATCCATGATTAACCTCCTTTTCGAGTTTCATCAATAATTCTTCTTTTTTTATCTGTGGACTTTCCAACCAGATTTCCGTTGCCTTGTCAAGAAGATTGCCGATTTCTTCTCCCGGTTCCAGTCCAAAACGTAATATCAAATCTTTGCCTGTAAGCGGCAGATTGTGTTTGATTATCTCTTCAACTAGCGGTTTCAGCCGCGCTGTAACCTGTGCAATTTGATCCGGAAGATTGAATTCAGTCGCATGGCTGAGGTTATCGGCATGAATCAATTCCAACAGCAGATCGAGAGAGCTGCCGGCTTGTACGATCAAACGTCGTAAAGCTGCATCGGAAATAATTTCTGCCTTTTTGCCGGATTGCTTCAATCTCATGTGCAAACGAATAAGTAAAAGAATATCCCGGCTCAGGTCGGAAGGAATTTTCAATCTCGTTAGAATTTTACTCGCCAGTTTTGTACCGGCATTTTCGTGATGATAGAAATGTATGCCCGTCTCATTTTCACTTCTTACCAGCGGTTTACCGATGTCATGCAATAAAGCTGCCAGACGCAATTTCTGATCGGGACGGGTATTTTGCAAAACCAGCATCGTGTGTCCCCAGGCATCAGAGCAGTGTTTACGACCCTGCGCCAGACCGATCATCGGTAATAGCTCGGGAATGAGATATGGCATTAATCCGAATTCCACCAGCATCTCCAAAGCCGGTACCGGATCGGATTCGATCAGCATTTTCAGAAGTTCGTCCCGGCGGCGTTCCCAACTGATGTAATCGAGCATTTCAGCATTTTTTAGAATGCCCTGGCGCGTTTGTTCTTCGAGGGAAAAATGAAAACGATTGGTAAAA
The DNA here is from genome assembly GCA_036825175.1 of Candidatus Cloacimonadota bacterium. Lineage (GTDB taxonomy): Bacteria > Cloacimonadota > Cloacimonadia > Cloacimonadales > TCS61 > B137-G9. The sequence continues at coordinate 10,373 of DAISYT010000029.1, read as the reverse complement.
CGAACCGCTCGTAACAGGCGAAGCGGATCTTCTTTGAAAATGATTTCCGGCTGCGAGGTGGAGCGGATAATGCCGTCTTTGAGATCGGACAAACCTTTGCCGGATAAATCCAGGATTTCGCCCGAAACCAAATCCTGGATCAGGGAATTGATCGTGAAATCGCGTCGAAAAACATCTTCCCGCAAGCTGCCGAATAATACATCCGGTTTACGATTTTTAGCGCGGTAACTTTCCCGCCGTGTCATCACAAATTCGATTTTATGTTCGCCGATGTTTACCAATGCCGTACCGAAATTGTCGTAGATCACAGGGTGGGAAGCGATGCCTTTTTCATGCAAAAATTTGGCTAATTCTCTGCCGCCATCCGGCAATTCCACCACGATGTCGATATCGTCGCTTGCTTGTTTCAGCAGCAAATCCCGCACGAAACCGCCCACTAAAAACGATTTCTCGGCAAATTTTGTGCCGATAATATTTGCTCTGATTAGCTCGATAACTTCCGGAATTTCCATTAATAATAACTCTCGTTCTTTTCCAAAAAGAAACCGAAGATCTGAGCCGCCGTTGCTATGGCAGCAGTTTCAGCCCGTAAAATATGATTTCCCAAAGTGAAAGTGGGAATTTGTTTTTTTTGAAAATACATGATTTCTTTCTCAGAAAAACCGCCTTCTGGTCCGATAATAAAGCAGAGTGGTTGCGGGGGCATTTGTTTCAAAAGCAACGTCAGAGGAATATTTTTCCCTGATTCCAATGCTACCAAAGGCTGAAATTCTGTCGGATTTTCTAAAAATTCTACCAATGTTTGAGCGGGGTGTATTTGTGGCAGGAAGGCATTATCGCACTGTTTGATGGCAGCGATGGCGATCTTTTCCAGTTTATCGATGGTATTTGCGGAAGCCTGACGCACACTTCTTTCCGTGAGGATGGGAAAGAAGTCACTCACTCCCAATTCGGTAAGTTTTTCCACGATGAGCGCATCGTGTTTGTTTTTCAAAAGCGGGATCGCCGCAGCGACACGGGGAGAGGATTTTTCTTTTCTACAGATATCCAGGATTTCGGCTGTAAGCTGCCGTTTATCCAGCGAAGTGATTTTGGCAGTTCCCAAAAGACCCTTGCCGCTGGTCAGTTGAATTTCATCTCCTACCTGGTAACGAAAAACATGTGCAATATGATGAAACTCGTCACCGGAAATGGTGATCGGTTTGGTATCATCAGAAAGGAAAGGAACATAAAAACAAGGCATAAAACTCCTTTGATTTTGCCCTGATTCACCGAGATCGAAGAGCAATGTGAGTTGGAACTCACACAAAGAAATCTTTCAATTTATTGAAGAAGCTTTTTTCCGGATGCAGCTTCTTTGCGGAGTCGAATTGTCCTAATTTTTCCAATAGATCACGCTCTTCGGCAACGAGCTTGGTAGGCGTTATCACTCTTACTTTTACAAACAGATCGCCGTGATACGAGCTATTCACGTGGGGCAGACCCTGACTTTTCAAACGGAAAACCTTACCGCTCTGTGTTCCGGCAGGAATTTTCATTTTTACTTTTCCGGCGAGGGTGGGGCACAAAATTTCCGTTCCCAAAGCAGCCTGCGAGAAGCTGATCGGGAATTCACAGACTAAATCCGCATCCCGACGCTCGAAAATATCGTGTTCTTTTTCGTGGATCAGAACCAGAATATCACCGTTTTCTCCACTGTTTCTACCGCGATTTCCCTGACCGCGCAAACGAATGTACTGCCCTTCCGAAACGCCGGCTGGAATATTGATGCTGATGGTCTTGGTAGTCGCCACACGACCGTCTCCGCCGCATTTCAGACACTTATTTTTGATTAGTTTTCCGGTACCGTTACAGGACGGACAGGTTACCACATGCTGAATTTGTCCGAACAAAGAACGAGAAATCTGCCGAACTTGTCCCGTGCCATGACATTGACTGCAAGTTTGCACTTTGCCGTCGGCAGAACCGGAGCCGTTACAGCTGGGGCAAGTATCCTGCACGTTGATCTTGATTTTTTTATCCACACCTTTGGCTATTTCTTCCAGAGTAAGCGACAGAGCGATTTGCAGGTCTTCACCTCGATTGGCTGAACGTGCGTTGTAACTGCCACCACCGCCAAACGAACCTCCGAAAAGATGCTCGAAAATACTACCGAATCCGCTGCTGCCAAAAATATCCGAAAAATCGCCGGCATGAGTAAAATCGCTCCAATTAAATCCACCGCTGCCGAAAGAACCTTCCACTCCGGCATGACCGAATTGATCGTATTTTTGTCTTTTATTGGAATCGCTCAGAACTTCATAAGCTTCCGAAGCTTCCTTAAACTTTTCCTCAGCTTCTTTGTTATTCGGATTCTTGTCGGGATGATATTTCATCGCCAATTTTCGATAAGCTTTCTTTATTTCTGCATCATTGGCACTTTTTTCCACGCCCAAAACTTCATAATAATCTCTTTTTGCCATCTGATTTCCTTATTTTTTTATTTGAAAACAGTACCTTCCGAACAAGATCATTGCTCATTCGGAAGGTCTGCTCATTATTATTTCAGCATCCTGCTATTTCCTGATTTCACAGTGCATTGTGCTGCCGATCCGACCCCTGGTTTCTGAGAATATAACTCATTTTCTTCTTCCTTATTTTTCCCCCTGTTAAGGGGGACTAAGGGGATTAGATTCATCGACCCTCAGTCTCCGAAATGAATTCGGAGCCAGCTCCCTTTGCCGGGAGCGAGCAAGGAATAGAGCACATTTCTTCTTCCTTATTTTTCCCCCTGTTAAGGGGGATCGAGGGGGTTATTCATCGACCCTCAGTCTCCGAAATGAATTCGGAGCCAGCTCCCTTTGCAGGGAGCGAGCAAGGAATAGAGCACATTTTCTTCTTCCTCATTTTTCCCCTTGTTAAGGGGGATTGAGGGGGTTAGATTCTGTGCTGTCCACTGATTATTTATCGTCGTCCACAACCTCGAAATCAG
>DAISYT010000029.1:0-7392 GCA_036825175.1 Candidatus Cloacimonadota bacterium | reverse complement strand
CAGCATCTACAGGGCCGTCGTTTTTGGGCTGTTCCTGCTGATGTTGCTGCTGTTGGGAGTGCATCTGGCTGGCATCGAACTCAGCATCCTGAGCTCCGGCTCCGGCTTGCTGTTGTTTCTGCATTTCGGCATATAATATTTCGCCGATTTTCTGAGCTTTTTTGGAAAGCTCGTCGCGCACAGCTTCGTATTCGGCTTTAGTAGCGGAACGTTTACTCAGCTCTTCCTGTTTGGTTTTTGCTTCTTTCAAAGCTTCTTCCACCTGATTTCGGTCGGATGGAGACAGTTTGGAGCCATGTTCTTCCAAACTCTTTTCCGTGCTGAATATCAGTGTATCCAGTTCGTTGCGAGCCTGAATGGCTTCTTTCTTATTTTTGTCATCGTCGGCATGAGCTTCGGCATCTTTTACCATTCTTTCGATTTCTCTTTCATCCAGAGAACCGGTACGTTCGATCTTGATGGATTGTTCTTTACCGGTACCTTTATCTTTGGCGTTCACATGCAAAATACCGTTGGCATCGATATCGAAAGTAACTTCGATTTGTGGAATGCCACGCGGAGCTGCCGGAATACCGGTCAATTCAAAGTTACCGAGGCGTCTGTTATCGGCAGCCATTGTACGTTCTCCCTGCAATACCACGATGGAAACAGCAGGTTGATTATCGGCAGCAGTAGAAAATACCTGGCTTTTCTTAGTAGGAATGGTGGTGTTTCTTTCGATCAAAGTCGTCATTACACCGCCTAAAGTTTCGATTCCCAAAGAAAGCGGGGTTACATCGAGCAGCAGAATATCGTTCAGATTTTCATCGCCGGAAAGAATTCCGCCCTGAATACCTGCACCCACAGCGACCACTTCATCCGGATTTAAGCTCTTATTCGGCTTCTTGCCAAAGAATTTTTCCACAGCTTCCACGACAGCAGGAATACGTGTACTTCCGCCCACCAAAAGCACTTCGTCGATATCGCCGGTAGATAATTTGGCATCTTTCAAAGCCTGTTTACAAGGGTCGATAGAACGAGCGATCAAGTCGCTGGTCATGTGATTGAATTGAGCCAAAGAAAGGTCTAAATTCAAGTGTTTCGGTCCGCTGGCATCTGCTGTGATGAACGGCAGATTGATGTTTGTAGTCTGCGTTCCGGAAAGCTCGATCTTGGCTTTTTCAGCGGCTTCCTTGATTCTCTGCATAGCCATCGGGTCTTTGGAAATATCGATACCTTCCTGTTTCTGGAATTCGTTTAAAATCCAATCCATGATTTTCTTATCGAAGTCGTCGCCGCCCAAATGGGTATCGCCGTTAGTGGAAAGCACTTCCACCACGCCTTCGGCTACTTCCAGAATGGAAATATCGAAGGTTCCGCCGCCCAAATCGTAAACGGCAACTTTTTCTTCTTTTTTACTTTCCAAACCGTAAGCCAAAGCGGCAGCGGTCGGTTCGTTGATAATTCTTTTCACTTCCAGACCGGCGATTCTGCCTGCGTCTTTGGTGGCTTGGCGTTGAGCGTCATTGAAGTAAGCCGGAACTGTAATCACGGCTTCGGAAACTTTCTGTCCCAGATGAGCTTCAGCGGTTTCCTTCATCTTGGTTAAGACCATGGCACTGATTTCCTGGGGAGTGAAATCCTTATTTTCCATATCCACATGCACTGTGGCTTCGCCGAATTTTCCACCTTTTACCTGATAAGTAACGTTTTGAATCTCTGTGCCAACCTCGTTCAGTTGACGTCCCATAAATCTTTTGATAGATGAAATCGTGTTTCGGGGATTGGTAACAGCCTGACGCTTTGCGATCTGACCCACAAGTCTATCTTTATCTTTTGTAAATGCGACAACAGACGGAGTTGTGCGTGAACCTTCCGCATTTTGGATGACGACAGGCTTGCCACCTTCCATCACACTTACGCAGGAATTAGTTGTTCCTAAATCAATTCCTATGATTTTTCCCATATTTCCTCCTCGTCAGATCGGTTTACGGGGAAACCGGTTCGACTATTTATTTTTTCTTTTTTTTATTATTTTGTTCCGCGGCGGGAGTTGCCGGCTTTTCGCCGTTTGCCACTGCCACGCGGGCGGCACGAATTATTTTTTTATTCATCAGATAACCGTTTTGAATTACAGCTACGATCTTATTTTCTTCCAGTTCGGAAGGAATGTGTGCCAGAGCTTCATGGAAATTCGGATCGAATTCCTGATCGGCAGCTTCGATCTTTTCCACGCCTTCTTTTTTTAGAATGTTGGAAAGTTGTTGGAAAATCATCTCGATGCCCTTGCGATAAGATTCCTGGTTCTTATCTCCTTCGGAATGCAAAGCTCGCTCGAAATTATCCGAGACATCACACAATTCCAAGACGATACGTTCATTGGCATTTTTTATCCAATCGGCTTTTTCCGAAATGTTGCGGCGGCGGAAATTCTCGAATTCGGCAGCAGCACGCATGTATTTATCTTTCAAATCTGCCACTTCTTTTTCCAAAGCTTCTATTTGTTCTTGGGCAGAAGGTTTTTTCGGCTGTTTTTTCTCTTCTTTCTCTTCTGTTTCTTCAGCTTCAATTTCTTCTTTTTCTTTTAGATCATCTGTCATTTTGTGTTACCACCATACCTTTCTTTGTTGTTTTTGTAATGACCTGAGCGATATCCCGCACGATCGGAATATTCTTCTCATAATTCATCCTGATCGGTCCCAATACTCCCAGATAACCGGGAATACCGAAGATCTCATAACGGGAGAAGATGAGCGCATAATCAGCTAATTCCGGTTGTCCTAAAGATTCGCCCATTACCACGTTATACGACTGATTTTTGTCGTTCTTCTGCATCAGATTCACCAGGTGATCCTGACGCTGCATGAATCCCAGAAAACTCAGGATCGATTTCTTATCGTTGAATTCCGGCTGTTCCAGAAAACTGATGTTACCGTCGAAATGAATGTAATAACTGCTCAATTCCTGGATGGCTTTTTCCAACTCTGCCAGAAATTCTTTCAAAATCCTGTTCTCTTCGCTGATCTTGTCGCTGGTTTCATTCAGATATTTATTTTGAATATCATAAATGCGGTGTCCGGCAAATTCGTCGTTCACATAACGTACCACAGTTCTAAGCTGCTGTTCCGTGATGCCGCGCTCCCATTTGATGATCACGGTTTTGTCCAAACCGGAATCCAGGCTGACGACAAAAAGCAATTTGTTCTCGGAAATTTTGAAGACTTCCAGCTTTTCCAGATATCCGTAAGATACTTCCGGTTCTGCCACAAAACTCAGCTGATCTGTCTCCTGAGCCAATAACTGCATAATGTAATGCAAAGCCAGAGGAATATCCTTATAATATTGGATCAGAAGATTGCGCAGCAGATCGGTTTTTTTATAACTTATCGTTTTCAGCTTGGGAGCCAGCAATTCCAGGTAATAGCGATAACCCAGAATCGTGGGAATGCGCCCGGCTGATGTATGCGGCTGGTAGATCAGATTCTCCTTTTCCAGCTTGTTCAAATCGATGCGAATAGTAGCCGGACTGGCATCTGGAATATATTTTTCGTTGATGAGCTTGGAAGATATCGGCTCGCACAACTTAATATAATCTTCTACCAGGTATTGTAAAACCTGCTGTTGCCTGATCTCATTCTTCTTCATTTTCCTTCCTCACTTTTTAGCACCACTATGTTTGCACTGCTAAACTTACGGACAAATTAATTTTAATGATTCTGATGTCAAATTATTTTTAGCAGACTTTTGTGTAGAGTGCTAAGAAGTGTTGAATTTCCTTTTGTATTGCTTTGTTACGTGAGATAAAGCATTCTTTCTCTTTCATGCGGAGAAAGAATTTTTATGAACATTCTGTTTTTTTTGTTAAAAAAAAATCCGAAACCGGCTTTCCTCCGCTTGGGAGAGAACTTTGAGGGTTTGCGGTTCTACTCACGAGTTTTTATTACTTGACGTATATATAACATTAAGGAAAGTTATCTCCGCTTTATTTAATGAATTATTTTTTTTGAGAAAAGAATCGCGAAGGAACGATTATGAGGTTAAGAATAACCATGACTTGCAGTCAGGCTGTGAACATTCCGTTCAACTATCAATATCAGCTTCACGCTGCAATTTACAAACTGCTTAAACAGTCATCTCCGCAATATTCGGAGTTTCTGCATGATACGGGATTTATAGATAGAAACAAGCATCTGAAATTATTTGTTTTTTCCAAACTTCTTTTGGTGAATTCCATGCCGTGTAAAACCGGATTTCAGAATGTTGAGCAAGCCATCTTATATTTCAGCACTCCTATCCCCAAAAGCTTTGAACATTTGGTGTTGGGTATTTTTAGTGATCAAAAAATTCTCTTAAATCTGTGTGCGAAACCTTGCATTTTTTGTATAGAAGATGTGGAAACTCTGCCCGAACCTTATTTCAAATCAGAAATGAAATTTACTTGTCTTTCACCGGTTGCGATTGCAGGTTTTTCCGGGGAGACCAATGGAAAGCATTATTACGATTATATGGTGCCTTCCGAGAAATTGGCTTATATAAATGGGCTGAAAACAAATCTGTTAAGAAAATACCGTCTCATCAATGGCTCTGAATTTTCGGGAGACGAGACTTTCGATTTTAGCTTCGATCCGCTCTACATCATCAAAAAGAAAGGCAAGATCAGAAAGAACATCAAATTCAAAAGCTCCCATATCATCGCGATGGAAGCGCCATTCACAATCTCTGCCGCACCGGAACTCATCCGGGTCGGTTATGAATGCGGTTTTGGCATCAATAATTCCGACGGTTTCGGTATGTCGGGCGTGATCAGCGGCTAAGCTCGACCGTTCTAAAAAAGCGTAATAGTTTTTATTTTATCTCGATAAAATCATGCCAAATCTCTTTTCCCATCTACCAATTTTAGAATTCCAAGCGAGTCCAGGTAATCGAGAAAGATAGACGTCGGTCGTCTGGAAGAATTCAGTAAAACCATAAGTTCGCGAATATGAGTAACTCCGTTCTTTTCCAGATAATCGACGATTATTTGTTTTGCTTCTTCGAATCTCTGAATCGACATAAAATATTTCATTTGGATCGTCAGAATTTTTCCTTCATTTTTCAGATCGAAAATAATGGAATTAAATTCGCTGATGGTCAGTTTGAATTCTTGGTGCATAATCTCTTTATCGATCCTGCTCACCAGATTATCATGCGCAATGTAATTCAGGATCATCTCTTTTTTCGATTCGTCTGCCCTGAAATTCGTCAGTGAAATGATCTTATCCTGCAATATAATCAGTTTTTGTTGAGCAGCAATTTCAATCACAAAATCCAAAAGTTCACCACTAATCGCTTTCTGCTTTTTCTTTTTTTTATTGAAGGAAAGGTATTTTCTGATTTCAGAACACGAAATACCTTTTTTAAAAGGCTTCTCTTTATGATAACTTTCCAATCCCTGCAACAGCCTGCTCAAGATGATTTCGATATTTTGCCGATAATAATACTGCGGATAGCCATTAACGGTGATTTCCACTAAAATATCATCCTGAATCATTCGGGCGATAATCTGTTCCAACGACTGCCTTTTTTGTGTATTGATCTGCCGGGCAATTTCGCTGTTGATCTTCTCGAATCCTATCGGAAACCATTTAGAATTCTGCGCTATTTCGGCGATTTTATTTTCGAGCAAAAGCTGCTCGTTTATCTGTCCTTTTGTTTGAACAGTTTGCGTATTCATTATAACTCCTTTTAATTGAGAAAATTCCTCGACGCTCAGCGTCGGGATTTCCCAATCTTCTCCCATAAGCTAGGGGAGATGCCGGAGGCAGAGGGGTGGAATATAGAAAATTCGATTTTCAGCTGGCTGAAATAAATTTGGCGAAATACCCCTTGGCTCTGCCAGGGGAATAGTCAAATTTAAGAATTTTCTTTATTTGATCGATGGGTAAAAAATTACAAAGGAGTTGGTTTATACGAATTTCTGAGATATTAAAATCGTGCTCAGAAAAAACAAAAAATATGCATAGAACCAACCCGGATTCCTGCAGAAGATTAGCCAAATCCGAAGTTTTGTATCTTCAATCTATACATATCTTGCTTTTTCATGGGGCGACAATTAAATTTCTGTTTCGGGAAAGGCAAGAAAAGAATTGGCGAAAAGCTTTAGAACAAGAACTTTCGGACTGAAACTTCCATCAATCTGGTAGTCGCTGTGTTGTAACATCGAGACATAATGGCATTTTCAGTGGTTCTGAATATTCCATTGACTGAAAAACCTTTCTAGGAAAAATGAACTTAGTTCGGTTAACGATCAGAAGATCAGGTCGTTAGCCGTTCAGCTTGACGGATTGTTGAAAAAATAGAGAAGTTAAGCCAGAAAAGATGGAGGGAAAATGGATTATTTTTTAACCGAAGATCAATTGGAAATAAAAGAAATTGCTCGTAAAATCGCCGAAGAGCGTATCAAACCTGTACGAGCCAAATATGACGAAGGTGATGAATTTCCCTGGGAAATCGTGGAAGTTTTCAGACAAACCGATTTATTCTCGGCACTCATTCCGGAAGAATACGGCGGATTCGGTGGCAAAGTGATGGATGTAGCGATCATTACAGAAGAACTGAGCCGCGCTTGCGGCGGTATCGGTCTGGCTCTGGGAGGAACAGGTTTGGGAATTTATCCTATTCTGATCGCCGGTAATGAAGAACAGAAACAAAAATATTTATCTCAGGTGGCAAATGGTGAAAAACTGGCTGCTTTTGCTCTTACCGAAGCTAATGCCGGTTCCGATGCCGGTGGGATCGAAACGACGGCAGTTTTAGATGGCGATTATTATATCTTAAACGGCACAAAACAATGGATTACCAACGGCGGCGAAGCCGATATCTACACCGTTTTTGCCCTTACCGATAAATCGAAAGGCGCTCGCGGTTGTTCCTGTCTGATCGTGGAAAAAGGTATGGAAGGCTTTTCCTTTGGTAAAAAGGAAAATAAAATGGGAATCCGCGGTTCTGCCACTCGTGAATTGATTTTCGATAACGTGAAAGTTCCCAAAGAGAATTTGGTTGGAAAGGAAGGCATGGGCTTTATGACAGCCATGAAAACCCTGGATAAATCCCGTCCGATGGTTGCCGCTCAGGCAGTTGGAATCGCTCAGGGAGCTTATGAAGAAGCTGCCCGTTATTCCAAGGAAAGACATCAATTCGGTAAACCGATCTCGGCAAACCAGGCTGTTCAGTTCATGCTGGCAGATATGGCAACGCAGATCGAAGCTGCCCGGGCTTTGGTTTACAGCACCGCTCGTCTCATCGATTCCGGCGCAAAAAAATATGCCAAAGAATCCGCTATGTGTAAGGTTTTTGCTTCCGATATGGCGATGAAAGTGACTACCGACGCCGTACAGCTTTTGGGCGGTTATGGTTACATGAAGGAATATCCGG
>DAISYT010000028.1:0-12269 GCA_036825175.1 Candidatus Cloacimonadota bacterium | reverse complement strand
AATCGTCGTGGATGGATTAAACGGATTGGGATAATTTGTGAGGTGAGAAATAGCAGGTGACTCCGGCGTAATTTCTTCTTCCTGAATTGCTGTGCCATTCCACTCGAAAGCGCCCATATCCGGCGCATCTCCGTAATACTCATCCGGTGATAGATCTAGGATAACTTCTCCATCCCATTCATAAAAAGCTGTTCCTGTATCAATGCAGGGAGATTCTGCCTGAAGATAGAAATTACCATTTCCAGGATCGAGAAAAAGCGGATCAGAGTCGATGTTGCCTTCCTGCCAAAATACCTCTCCAAAATTTGAATTGATAATGCTGCTCTCTCCACCTTCTAGATCGGAATAATCTATTACGGCACAGTTATTATTACCCCAACCATAGAAATAAATATTATTTGATCCATTATTATGAAAAATCGAATTTAAGACAATTAAGTTATTTGCCTGACTGAAAATAACACCTCCATTATTCGGAACAGAATTATCAACAAAAGTCGAATTTATTATTTTAACATAATCATCTGATAACCAGGGATATAGAGAAACTACACCAAGGTAGTCGTCAAAACTATTATGAGTTTCTTCATTATGACTGAAAAGACAATCTTGGATGATCAAATTCGTATTATAATTCTCGATAGCAGAACAAAATCTTGCACGATTATTGCTGAAATTCACATTTCTAATAACGATATCTTCAGATGAAGCAATATTGCATCCTCCACTATCCGTATCGGTAAGCAAGGAAGAATGATCTGCTAATCCGTTAGTAATTGTTAATTTTTCCAAACTGAATTGTGAAACCTCACTACAAATCATCACGCAACTATTATTCTCTGCATCCAATATGGTAGATTCCCGATCAGTTCCAATTAAACTGAGATAATTTCTGCACTTAACCGGAAATATTTCACTATTTGAGGAGGAAGAATAAATCCCTTCTGCCAAATATATCGTATGAGGATTTTCTTCGGAAGTGAGAATTTTTTTTAATGCATAATCTATTGTCTGCAATGGTTCGGAAACAGAAAGACCCGAATTATTATTACTGCCATTCGGATCGACGTACAGATCATTATCTTCCTGCTGAATATAACCATGATTGATTGTGAGATTAATGTATTCCAATGAATAAACGAAATATTCATCAGGAAGCAATACAGTGAAAGTGTCCAATACAACATTTATATTTGGAGTTATAAATGAATAGATATCCTTTCCCGGAAACATGAAGGAATGATTCATGTATATATTGGAAGGCTGGTCGGGATCAAAGACCGGATATGAACAACCACGAAGATACAACCCTCCGCCATAATAACAAGCAGAATTATTTCTGATGGTTACATTATGCAGATGAGGATTTGAATAATTGCAACAGATTCCTCCTCCGCTTTCTGCAGCTTGGTTATTCTCTATGATCAAGTTGGTCAGATCGGGTGAATCACAATGAAAAAACTCAAGACCACCACCCTGATAATTTGATATACAATTTTTTATATGTAAATTACTCAGAATTATATCCGTAGACTCACAGTAAATGCCTCCACTCCAATAATACTTATTGTTGCCGTTCATCAAAGTCATGCTTTCAAGAGTAATATTTTCTTGATCAAAACAGAATATCAAGGAATTTAGCTGCTCTGCGTTCAGGATGGTTTGTTCTCGTGAAGTACCGCTTATGGTGAGAAAGCTTTTCATTCCCAAAGGAAAGCATTCTCCTGACGAAGAGAAAGAATATTCGCCATCAGCCAGGAAAATTGTGTGTGGATCGGTTAAGCTTGTTTCAATCAGCATCAATGCGTGAGAAATTGTACGCAATGGTTCTGATGCAGATAATCCATTATTGTTATCAGAACCGGATGGACTTACATAAAGATCAGCAGCAATAGGTTCGATCTTGGCATTCAGAATGTCGAAGATAAAATTTTCCAGCGGAAAAGCATAGTATTCTGTTGGGATTTGCACGGTGAAGGTATCTACGAAAACTTCGACATTTATCAGGTTATTGATGTTTAAATCATTTCCAATGTTATCATCGTAAACTAAGTTACAATATATATTACATCGATTGTCAGGATCAAATTCAACGACAGAACCACTTCCGAAATATATCCCACCCCCGTTGCCACCACTTGCATTTTCTGAAATATTCGTGCCGGATAAATTAATCGTTGAGTTATAAACTGCTATTCCTCCACCCGACCAATCAGCAATATTATGATGTAATACACAATTATTCAATGTGATTTCGGATTGAGAATAAGATGATAATGCACCTCCACCATTTATGCAATAATTGTGAGAGAAATAACAGTTTTCCAAAACAGGATATGCTCCGCGACAGGATAATGCACCGCCGGCAGCTCCTTCCCCGTCCTCACTCGAATTAAATGAGAAAATGGTGTCTAAAATAATCGGTGCACCATTATCACAAATATATAATCCACCTCCATCATAAGCACAAGTATTGTGGGAAACTGTAACATCATTAAGAGTTGGAGCAGCATTTGTGCGGATAACCAAACCACCTCCATCGTGTGTGGCTTCGTTATGGTCAATAACACAGGATTGCATTTGAATATCCGAATCCTGGATGTAAAGAGCACCACCGTAATTTGCTTGATTGGAAGTGAATCTGCAATTTGATATGATCAGATTATCCGAATTAAAACAGGAAAGTGCTCCACCTGCCACATCATCCTCGTTTCCGGAAAGGGCAATCCCATATTCAAATTTACAATAATTCAGGATGGAATTTCCCATTCCGTTGGAAGATGTATCCGAGAAGCGCATCCCATGCCAGCCTTCGTCTGTATTGGTGGCTGTGAAACGGATGGAATCGTTCGCTGTTCCCGAAGCGATGATTTTTCCGTAGATTGTAAATTTGTAATGTCCCTGGAAAATCACTTCCACACCAGCTTCTATGGTGAGAGCTTGATCGGCAGGAATGCTGATGTTGCCTTCGATGAAATACGGCTGATTTTGATAACTCCAGTTCCCACTGACGTCTCCGGCTGGGATATAAGTTTCTGCAAACAGGTATAAAATAAAAAAAGAAAAAACAAGAAATACGAATAGTTTCTTCATGCAACCTCCCATTAATAAAAACTGCCATACTCGTATAAATAAACACAACGGGCATTGAAAGTTACGGACAATACCAATAATTTCCCGTTCTAATTCAGCTTTTACAAATTACCGAATTTGAAGATCTATTGTATTAACGACCTGGCAGGTCGTTCTACATCAAAAGCATTAACGACCTGGCAGGTCGTTCTACTTGATTAAAAGCATTTTTCTGATTTTTGGGAGCTTGCCGTTTTTGAGCTTACAGAAGTAAATCCCGGAAGAAACCGGTTTGTTGTTATCATCTGTTCCATCCCAAACGATGGAATGCTGACCGGCTGAGAGCTGATCGCTGACCAGCTGTTTCACTTTTTGACCTTTGATATTATAGATTTCGATTTTTGCGTTCTTAGCGTCCTTTGCGGTTAAATTGAACTGAATTGTCGTGGAAGGATTGAACGGATTGGGAAATACGGTCAATTCTGTGCTGGAATCGATCAGCTTGTTTTCAGTTCCGATAATCTGGGCTGTAAGCTGGTAGGGCTCGGTGGGGCTGCCATAGGTTTCATCGCTTTGGAAAGGAATGATTTCGTTGCAAGTATAAGTATTATCGGTGGTTTCATCGTAGATCATAAAGCTGATGTCTTCACCGTTATCGTTGCCGACGACAGTAAAATACCAAAATCCGTTTTCGTAGTAAGGAGGATTTGCCGGCTGCCAGACGCCAACGCTGCGGCAATCGGTTTCCCCGTCGGGACCGAAAGCTCCGACTAAATTGCTGCCGGAATTATTGAATTCTTCGCCTTCGAATGTAATCGAAGCCATCACTACCATGGAATATTCCGTGCCGGAGATTATCGACCAGGCAGGTGGATCGTCGGTATAATTTCCTTCATTTTTTGTGATGATGTCCGATTCTTCGTAAATCAGCTCATCTTCATTATTCATAAAAATTTTGTAACCCTGATCCGGTTCCATCTGTATAAGATCGCCCACCCAGCTTCCGGGAGGATTGATAAAATTGGCGGTTTGCGATTGGCTTTTTATTTGAATTACGTTCTCTTCGATGCTGTGCATGGCAGCTTCCAAATCCATGATCGTGCGAGGATAATAAGCGATCCAATTCCAGCCTTCGGTAAGATCGATGGGAGTGCTGATGCTGATTGGTTCGCCATTCACAACAAAATCATCGACAGCATTGTACATGTGAACCAGGTAGGCTTCGCCGTCGGCGATTTCCGAAAGACTGCCCAGCCAGGTTTGTGAAGCTTCAAAATAAGTAGCGGAGTGAGTTTGATTTTTTACCTGATAAATATTTGCTCCCAAAGAGCCAAAAACGGCAGAAACAGCAGTGTCGACAGGATGTACATAAAAAGAAATCCAGTTCCAGTTTTCACCCAAATCCAACGTTTGATTGATGCTGAAATCGATGTTGAAAGTTATCGGGCTTTGTGGTGTTCCCAGAGTGGAATTGTTACTGAACGTAACGGTTTCCCAACAATCGTAAACTGCAGAAGTGGAACTTTCAAAAACCCGGAAATTAATCTCTTGATTTTGAGTATTTCCCACGATCGTCATAAACCAGTAGCCATCCCAATATGGCGGATTTGCTTCCTGCCAAACGGCTACTCCGCGACAATCGGATTCCCCGCCGGGACCGAAAGCTCCGATTTGATTTGTGCCGTCGAAAACGATCTGCTCAGAACCAAAATACACTTCGCACATCACGACCATGCTGTATTGCGTGCCGGAAAGCGGTTCCCAGTCGATCAACGTAAAATCGATATCTTCCGTATTTTGTCCCTGAACCACTTCCACATCGGTGATGGTAGCGGTGTTGTAACCTGATAAAGAAGCTGTGATATTGTAAGTTCCCGGCACGGCAGGTAACTCGTAATAGCCATTGCTGGCGGGATGAACGGAATACGTTCCATTGGAAATCTCAATTTCGGTGATATTTCCGGCAGGAGGTGTGATCGTGAGCAAGGTAAGATTCCCGGAAATGAGGTTGGAATCGATGGAAAGAAGGTAGGGATCGGAAGGTGAACCAATCGTGGAATTATCCTGAAAGATCAGCGTTTGATCGCAATCATAGACCAGATCGCTGTCTTCGTCATAAATTTTGAACGTTATCGCTTCACCGTTCTGATTTCCCACGATATTGAAATACCAGAATCCATTCGGAGTACCGTTTTCCCAACCGGCAATATCGCGGCAATCTGTTTCTCCGCCGGGACCGAAAGCTGCTGCCATATTGCTACCGGTAAGTTCAAAATAATCGCCGTTCAAAACTATGCGGGCAAAAAGGATCATGGAATATTGGGTGCCGGAGATCGGCTGCCAGGCAGGTGGATCTGCCAATAACGTTAAACTGAGCAAACAAAAAAATATGATCAGGAATTTTCTCATTATAGTTCTCCTGCAAATATAACCCCAGACCTGTGCCGATCTGGAGTTGAAAACAAATTAAATAAACAATTTTTTTTGAAACAAGCTATCCCCAAGGCGAAGCCATAGGGATATTTTGCTTGTTTCATTTTGACCAAAAGGCACAAAAATCAAAATTTGTTTATTACTCCTCACCCAAAACTGTGAGAACAGTTTTGACCTCTCCTCAAGGAGAGATGAAAGCAGAAACCCCGAGGAATTCTTTTTGATTATAAATTATTTCATCAGGATGCACTTGTGAGTTTCTGCGTGTCCGTTCCAATGTAATTTGTAGAAATAAATTCCGGAACTCTGTTCGGCAGCATCCCAATTGATTCTGTGGTCTCCGGCAGCCTGATTCTGATCGACGAGAGTCGTTACTAACTGACCTCTCACATTGAAAATCTGCAACAACACTTTGCCATCCTGCGGCAGGCTGTAGGAAATGCTGGTTGTAGGATTAAACGGATTCGGATAATTCTGAGCCAGACGACGAATTTTGGTAGCAGATGGATTTTCGTTATCGATCGTAAAGTTGACCGTGAACGGATTTTTGGGATCTCCTAAAATGCTGTTGGCATCATAGGTAATTTCCTCGGATGCTGAGTAAGTTTTATCGGTTGCTTCATCGTACATACGGAAGGAAAGCGTTTCATCCGCATGACCGAGTACTGTGAAATACCAGATATTTCGCTGCTGGCTGCCGATGCTGTGGCAAACGCCATTTTCATCGAAAAGCCCGATAGAACAATTTCTATCACAATTTTGGTCATTCACCAGAACATCCGCCATCAGGATCATATTGGATTCTGTGCCGGGCATCAATTCCCAGTTTGCCGGATTTGCTGCTTGTATATTTCGCAAATTATCAGCGGTGGTTTCTTCATTAGGTGGATAAGTTAGAAGCAGTTGTTCACCGGCAGCGATTTCTCCGGGCCAATATAAAATGTAAGATTTCCCCGGTTCCATCACTTGCAGATCGCCAATCCAGCCACCGTAATATACGGCAGATTGGGTTTGAGTTTTTACATAAGTGGAATCGATGACACCGATGCTCTCCAGAGCTTCGTCCAGATCGAGGTTGGTTAAGGGAATGTAACTGATCCAGTTATAGCCTTGCTGCAACGAAATGGAATGGGTGAGAGGATTGATTTTTTCGCCGGAGAAAACGAAGTTATCGTAGGCGTTCAGCATATAAATTTTGTAGCCTTCGGGATAAGAAAGATAATCCAGACCGCCAACCCAGGTAAAAGTAGTGGGATCATACTGTCCAAAATCGGTCTGGGATTTTATCTGGAAAATATCGGGAGTTGTTTCCAGAGCATCGAATAACACGGAAACATCATAAGAAGCCGGTTGCAGATTGAAGGAAATCCAGTTCCAGTTATCGATCAAATCGTATTCCATATCATAAGAAGGCGAATCGATGGTCAGATCGATGCCGGTGGGATAAACCGTACAATCCTGGAAGTAAATCGATTCGTTGCAATCGTGGATCGTTTCGGTTTCGGAATTGTAAAATTTGAACCAGATTTCATCCAATCCGGTGTCGTTATCGCTGACGATGGTGAAATACCAATATCCGTTCAACGACCAGTAATTGGTCCAGAAGGCATGATTACCGGTTTCCCAGGTAGCCAGCCCGCGACATTCTTCTATCGTACCGGTGGCGGCATCGTAACCGAAGGCAGCCAACTGATTACAATCCGTATTATCGACAAAATCGCCATCGTAAGTAGCTGTAACGTAACCGATCATAACATATTGCGTACCGCTAACAGGCTGCCAGCCATCGACCAGATCGAAATTCACATCTTCCGTAGTGGCGAAAGCATTCACCTGCACGTCTTTCTGGATCAGCGTGGAATAACCGCTTAAAGCAGCAGAAACATCATAAGTTCCATTCAGAATTTCCAGTTCGTAAGTGCCGTCGGCATTGGGAGAAATGGCAGCTGTACCGGCTGAAATGATTACATTCTGAACATTTCCACTGCCACCGATCAGGCTAATGGTGCCGGAAATATATCCCAGATTTTGCGTCAGCGGCAGATAGAAATTAATGCCGGAAGTCTGCAATCCTGATTCCACAACTACATTTTCATGAACCTGAGTTTCGTAGCCGGGGAGTTCGGCAGTTACGTCGTAAGTGCCTGGAGTTATAGCAATAGAATACTGATAGTTATTGGTTCCGGTAACCTGTATCGGGCTGGTGGAAATCTCACCGGCAGAAACAACGACATCTTCAGGATTACCGATGCCTTCCACTTGCACATATCCGGTAATCTCACCGTCGGGTGGCGGGGAAAGGGTTATGTTACGCACCACGAGCTGATTTTCCACAACGACATTATTGAAGCCGGAAGGACTGTAACCACTCAAAGTGGCTACCAGATTGTAAGTGCCCGCTAAAAGACTGAGCATATAATTTCCGGATGCATCGGGATGAATGGTATAAACCGTACCGGGAGCGGTGGTAAGTGTGGCAGTAACCGTAACATCCGTAAGCACGCCGGTTCCGCCGTCCAAAGTAATCACGCCCGTGATTCCGTTTTGAGCAAAATAGTACATTCCCATATCGGCAACGGTGCCATCGGGATCGAGTGGGCTATTCGGATCGCCGGCATCGATACAGGGTGATTTTGTTTCATCGGGAGTGGGAATGTTTGCCCAGGTAAGAGTGTAATTTCCGCCTGTGGGATTACTGAAGAGCGGATTGGAATTTATGCAGCCGGTTCCAAAGTAACTTTGTCCCGTTCCACTTTGCAGATCGGAATAGGTGGCTGTGATTGTCGCGGTGGTTTCCACATAAATGTTATTGGTGGCGCTGCCCCAAACGATAGAGTTCATGATAGCGAGGGTGGAATTGTAAAGACAAGCGATACCGGAACCGGATTGGTTGGCTACGTTATAGGCAATGGTCACATTTGTTAAAGTAGGATGGGAGTTATTGAAGGCAGAAATACCGCCGCCGTTCCATTCCGTAAAGTTATCGGCGATGAGAACGGAGGTAAGTTGCGGATTGGAATCGTAACAATTCAAACCGCCGCCATCGTATTGGGAAGTGTTGTTGGTGATCTGCACATTTTCCAAAATTGCATCGGAGCCAAAGAGATAAATACCGCCACCGGCTCCGATCGAAACATTGTTGTCGATCACGGAATCATACAGGTAAAAATCTGTGTTGGCGGCATAAATAGCACCGCCAGTCGTAGCACTGCAATTTGAGAATGAGCAGCCGGTGAAGACGATTTGATCGGCGTTATTACAGAAAATTGCTCCGCCGCGATAATCGTCGCCCGTTCCGGTAGCTCTGCCGTATTCAAAATTACAGTAAGTCAGTTCAGCGGGATCGAGACTGTTAGTGGCTGTGTTGCGGAAACGGAGACCATGCCAGCCATCCACAGTGTTTTGTGCAGTGAATGTGATCGGATTGGTTGCGGTTCCGTTTGCCACGATCCTGCCGTAAACATCGAACATGTAATATCCGGAAAATTCCACGGTTGCGCCCGCTTCAATTGTAAGTTGATCATTTACTGCCAGATCGATATTACCATCAATAATATAAGGGCTTTCAGCCAACGTCCAGTCCAGGTCGGTCAAAGTGCCAGCCGGGATATTAGTTTGGGCAGACAAGGCTAAAATACTAAATAGAAAAAAAACCAAGTAACAGCATTTCTTCATTGTTCCTCCTCACAGATTAAGGTTTAACCTGTATTATTTTTAATCCTTCATTATCGGTTACATAGGCATAACTGCCCGATACATTGATCGAAACCGGTTCGCTGTCCATTTCGATATTTCCCAGAATTTCCGGGTGTTGCAGATTGGAAGTATCGACGACATAAAATCCTTTTTCTTTATCGACGAAATAAGCATAATCAGCTTCTGCCCAGACGCCATAAACAAAACCATTCGTCGATATTCGCGAGTACACGGTCGGGTTTTCGGCATCGGAAATATCGATAATTTTCATTCCGTTCTCACCGTCGGCTAAATAAGCAAAATCATCCAATACATAAACATCCAACATACTGCCGGAAGTGGAAAGTTCTCCCAACAGTTCCGGGTTACTTGTGTCTAAAACATCAAATATTTTTAAGCCTTCTAATCCTTCTGCCACGAAGGCAAAATTATCTTTCACAAAAACCGAACGGGCATCATCCAACTGAAAATTCGAGACTGTATGCAGATTAGAGCCGGCAATATAAATGATGGAAAGTCCGGCTTCTCCTTCTGCAATGTAGGCATAATCTCCACTCACAAAAATATGTTGCGGAATGCCTTCCGTATCTGTGAACCCGATCATTACAGGTTCGAGCAGGTTGGAAATATCCAGCAGGTGAATTCTGCCGGGATTGGTAACGGTAGAATGAGTTGCCACGTAAGCGATGTTATTTTTGATATAAGAAGAGATGGTGCGATCCGGCAATAATGTCTGATAATTGCCCAGAAGAGCAGGGGCATTTGGTTGTGAACAATCGATCACTTCCAAACCGGAATAACCGTCCGAAACAAAAGCATACCAATCGGCAAAAAAGACTTCCGAAGCTGATCCGGGAGTATTTACCGAACCAACGATCTGCAAATTTATGTTGATGGTGTCGATGGGTGAATACAAAGAATAAAGTGAATCCTGAAAAGCGCGCACCCGGTAACATAAAGTGGCGCAGGGATATTCCACATCGTCCACATAAGTCGTCAGATTACTGTCCACTGTGGCATAAACTGTGTTCCAATCACTGCCGCCGACTTTTCGATCGATGGAAAATCCTGCTTCTCCACTGGAATTATCCGTCCAATCCAACCTGATTTTATTTACATCCAAAATCGTGGTACCCAGTTGAGAAGGTGCCAGAAGGGTTTGGAAAATGCTATCCTGAACCGTAGCTGAAGAAGAATCGCCGAAATAAGCGGAAACCCGATAATAGATCGTATCGAACAAAGTGGCGGTATCGGTGATGGTTTCGATATCGGCATCGAGTTTAAAATAATTATTATCCCAACTGCCGTTGCCAATTTTTTTATCGATATAATAACCTTCCTCACCCACACAGCGATCATGCCAGGTAAGCGTAACCGATTGCTGCGTATTGGTTTGAACATTAAATTCCGTGGGAGCGGTATTGGCAGAAAGGTAAGCGTCTGCTTCGGAAAATTGTGAATACAAACCGGTATTAATATTGTAATATCTTACTTTGTAAGCGTAAATCAGGCTGTCGGAAGTAGGAATATAATCGAAATATTCATAAGTGTCTTCATGAACCACGGCGTAATATTCGTCCCAACCATCGCTTCCTTTTTTAGCGCCCAGAATGAATTGCAGAGTATCTTCTCCCGTGTTGTTGTAAACCCAGGAGATGCGAACCATTCCGGCTGATACTTTTTCCACCTTAACATCGGAGGGAAAATCACCTTGGGTGGGAGAGGTAGTATCACCGCAACAGAAGAGCAGAAGTGCGATGATTACCACAAACGATATTTTCAGGAAATTCATGTTGGCTTCCTTTTTATCGATCTAATTTTTGGATGGTTTTTTCATACGACTCTTTCTGTTCCTGAACCTGCTGTTCCAGCGGTTTCATTTCCATTTTACGCTCGGAGACGCCATCGATGATTTCGGCTTTTAAAATGATGATCATTTCATTATATGTGACCGAATAGCTATTATAACCGAAGATATAGCGCAATCCGAAAACCCACCAGGGCAGGTCTTTCAGGAGAGGAACTCCAGCACGGGAAACTTGCTTATCGGAATCATAAAGACCGGCGATAACAGTTTCTTCACCGTCGAACAGTAACACTTTGGTGTCGGAACTGCTTTTATCGATAATCGTGGAAACGTCGCCGGGCGTCGCTGTACTTTTTTCCACGCTGGCTTCCAGGTAGATCGCTTCTTCGCCGTCTTTTTCCACGATTTGAGGAGTCACATTTAAAATAATACCGGCAGAGTAGAATGTTTCGATGGCATTACCGGCATCATCCAAAGTTTTTACAGAAAAATCCTGTCCCACCTGAATCTTACCGTTCTTGCCGGAAAGCACACTTACGCTGGGTCTGGCAACTACCGAGCCCCGCTGATATTGTTCCAGAATTCGCAACAAAACGTCCAGAGAAATGGTCACGTTGCCGGTTTGAAAATTATGTGAGATGCCGGCATTAAAAATATCTTCGCCAACTTTGCTGGCTCCATTGAAATTGATGTTGGTATTGACTTTTCCGCCTAAAAGGGTCGACCAGTCGATTCCGATCTCGCGGGAAAGGGTTTTATCTGCTTTGAAGAAAATGGAACTGATACGAATTTGTTTGCTGAGCGGAGTGACGACTTCTTTCCCATCGCCACCGGCAGCAGTTCCCTGACCTTCTTTCTCTTGCGGATCGGATACGATGAAAGAACCGGGTCTTTCTTCCAAATCCAGATCCTGAAGGCGAACGATCAATTCCAAAGCATCGCGCCAATAAAGTTTATTAATCGGGTAACTGATCGGATCATTAGTGGTGGCGGTAACGACGATCTTCTTATTCTCAAATTGCATTGAGACGACTTCGATCGCTCGTAATGCCGCAATCAGATTGGTGTTTCGGGCAATGCTGATCAGTTCTTCCTGTTGATATTTCGCCGAAAAAGCTTCATCTTCAGTTTGGGCGGGGAGCAAAAGACAAAAACACAACAACAAACTAATAATAAAATATCTCATAAGATCAATCCTCATATTGTCTTAACATCATAATTTGTTCTTTCAGAATGCCGGTATCTTCCATCATAAACGAAG